>NZ_JBIVXM010000006.1:0-144947 GCF_044769205.1 Paenarthrobacter sp. NPDC090520 | reverse complement strand
AGCGACCATGGAGGGGGGGGGCCCCCCCCCCCCGGCGCCCCCCCCCCCCCCCACACCCCCCCAAACCCCCCCCCCCCCCCCCCCCCCCCCCCCCCCCCCCCCCCCGCCCCCGCCCCCCCGGGGGGGGGGGCCCCCCCCCACGTCGTACTCCTTGAAGCGTCAGGCGACGTTGTTCTCGTAGTCCGTGTCCTTGGTTTCGCGCGTGAGCCAGAGCGCGATGAAGGTGATCACGGCGGCAACCGCCATGTACACGCCTACCAGCCAAGTGCTTCCGTTGGCGGCGGACCACAGGGCGATGGCGACGAACGAGGCAGGGGCTGCACCGATCATGGACGACAGGTTGTACGCAACGGCGGAGCCCGTGTAGCGGACATTCGCCGGGAACAGTTCGGGCAGGATGGCCGCCATAGGACCAAAGGTAAGGCCCATGAGCGTGAAGCCAACGATCAGGCCGACCATCGCGGCGGCCTGGCTGGGACCGAACATCGTGAACCAGAGCGCTCCGAAAACGAAGATGCCGGCCGTCACGCCCAGCAGGAACTTCCGGCGGCCCCACTTTTCGGCGAGCGGTCCGGAGACCACGGTGAAGATTCCGAAGAACACGACGCCAATGATCAGCATCCACAGGAAGTCGGACCGGGAGATGCCCAGACCGGGAACGAACGCTGCAACCTGCTCGGCCGTCATGGGTTTGCCGGCCTTCTCAGCAGCCGCCTGCGCACCTGCCAGCGTGGGCTTGGTGCCGTAGGACAAGGTGAACGTGGTCATGATGTAGAAGAGCACGTAAGTGGCCAGCATGATGAACGTTCCGGCAACCACGGGGCGCCAGTGGTTCTTGAAGGTGGCGCCCAAGGGCAGCTTCTGGATCTTGTCCTGCTGGATCACCTTGGTGAAGGATGCGCTCTCGACAAGTTTGAGGCGGACGTAGAGTCCCACGATCACCAGGACGGCACTCAGGAGGAACGGCACGCGCCAGCCCCAGGCCAGGAACTGCTCCGGGGTCAGGGCAACGTTCATCCAGATGAAGATCACGTTGGCAATGATGAAGCCGATGGGGGCGCCCAATTGCGGGAAGGTGCCGTAGATGGCACGCTTGCCCTCCGGCGCGTTCTCGGTGGCCAGGAGCGCCGCGCCGCTCCACTCGCCGCCCAGCGCCAGGCCTTGGAAGAAGCGGAGAACCACCAGCAGGACCGGTGCCATGATGGCCCAGCCCGGCAGCGAGGCCTCGGGGAGCAGGCCAATGAGGAACGTGGCGATACCCATGGTCAGCAAGGACGCCACGAGGGTTCCCTTGCGGCCGATCTTGTCACCGAAGTGGCCGAAGACCACGGCGCCGATGGGGCGTGCGAAGAAGGCTACACCGAAGATCGCAAAGGCACTGAGCAGCGCGTTGATGTCGGTGGCATCGGGGAAGAAGAGCTTCGGGAAGACGAGGACCGACGCCGTCGCGTAGGCGTAGAAGTCGTAGAACTCGATCGTGGTACCGATCAGGCTGGCGAAGATCACCCGGCCCCGCGAGTTCACTGGCTTGGTGGACTCACCTTCCCTGGAGGGTGCAGTGGAAGACATGTAGTTAGCAGCTTTCGTTCACGCCGCCTGATGCCACGAAAGCCTTGGCGGCGATGGATTATTCGAGAGTTCAATAATAGTTCCCACAGTCCATTGACTGGACAACCAAGTCCATCATGTGGACCAACAGGAAAATCCCACATTGTGGTCTGCACCACAACCTCACCATCGTCTCACGCGTCCGTGATGCCGCAGATAGGGAAATGTCACAGCACGTTTACAAACCGCGACGGTCCGCGAAATGCACGAAACCTAATTTTGAAGGACAACGTCCCCCACCAAGGAGGCACTCCCGTGACTGTTGACCGCACCGCAGACGAACTGGCTCCCGCCCAGTCCACTGCCACCGCCGCCCCCACCCTTGAACACCGCCCCGGCCGCTGGATCGCCAACTGGGACGCCGAGAACAAGGGCCAGTGGGAAGCCGAAGGCCGGTCCATCGCCAAGCGCAACCTGTACTGGTCCATCTTCGCCGAGTTCCTCGGATTCGTCGTCTGGCAGCTGTGGTCAATCGTGGTCGTGCAGCTACCGGCAGCAGGCTTCACGTTCGACACCAACCAGATCTTCTGGCTCATCTCGATCCCCAGCCTGGTGGGCGCCACGCTCCGCATTCCCTACACCTTCATGGTTCCCAAGTTCGGCGGACGGAACTGGACCATCGTCTCGGCGCTGCTCCTGCTCATCCCCTCCTCCGGCCTGGCGATCTGCGTCTCCAACCCGGAAACTCCCTTCGGAGTAATGCTCCTCGTCGCAGCCCTGGCAGGGTTCGGCGGCGGCAACTTCGCAAGCTCCATGGCAAACATCACCTTCTTCTACCCCGCCCGCGAAAAGGGCTGGGCGCTGGGCCTGAACGCTGCCGGCGGAAACCTGGGTGCCGCCGTCGCGCAGTTGGTGGTTCCCGTCGCCGTGACGTTGCTTGCTGCCGGAACCGTCAACCTGCCCATGGCCGGCCTCATCTGGATCCCGCTCATCCTCATCGCAGCCTTCGGCGCCTGGAAGTACATGAACAACCTCACCAGCGCCAAGGGGGATGTCGCCGGTTCGGTGGCCGCGCTGAAGGAACCGCACCTGTGGATCATGGCTTTCCTCTACATTGGTACGTTCGGCTCGTTCATCGGCTTCGCCGGCGTGTTCCCCAAGCTGATCAAGGACTACTTCCCCGAGTTCTCCTCCATCCACCTGGGGGCCGTAGCACTGTCCCTCGCGTTCCTGGGCCCGCTGGTCGGCTCCCTGGCCCGGCCGTATGGTGGCCGCATGGCCGACCGCATGGGCGGGGCACGGATGAGCATGACCGCGTTCGCTTCCATGGCCGTCATCACCCTGACCATGATCTGGACCCTGCCGCTCAAGAGCTTCTGGCTCTTCCTGGGACTGTTCCTGCTGCTCTTCATCGCCAGTGGGTTCGGCAACGGGGCAACGTACCGCATGATCCCCGTGATCTTCGCGACCTCCAGCCGCGCGGCCCGCGCAGGAGCCAGCAGCGCAGCAACCGCGCGGCTCGCAGCCTCATCCTTGGGCCTGATCTCGGCGATCGGCGCCTACGGCGGTTTCGTGATCCCCCAGGTGCTCAACGCCTCCAACACCACGGCAGGCTCCTACACACCGGCGTTCTACGGATTCGTCGGAGCCTATGTCCTGATGCTCACCGTCTGCTGGGCTTTCTACATCCGCCCGGCCCAGAAGCGCAACACGATCGGACACATCTAGATGCCCAACGGCGCCGATACCCACTGCCCCTACTGCGCGCTCCAGTGCGCCATGACGCTGACCCCGGCTGCCCCAGCGGCCGGGGCAGTGCCCGCACCGGTGGCTGCCCCGGCCGCACCCCTGGAGGTATCCGGGCGCGACTTCCCCACCAACCGGGGCGGGCTGTGCCGCAAGGGGTGGACATCGGCGTCGTTGTTGCGCCACAACGGGCGCATCACCGAACCGTTGCTTAAAGGCTCCGACGGCGTCCACCAGCCGATCTCCTGGGACCAGGCCCTCATGCTCATCACGGCGGCGGTCAAGGACGCCCAGCAGCAGTACGGCAACGACGCCGTCGGTGTCTTCGGCGGTGGCGGCCTCACCAACGAGAAGGCCTACATGCTGGGCAAGTTCGCCCGGTTGGCACTCCGTACCTCCCGCATCGACTACAACGGCCGGTTCTGCATGTCCTCGGCCGCGGCCGCGGGGAACCGGGCTTTTGGAGTGGACCGAGGGCTCCCCTTCCCCGTCACCGACCTTGACTCGGCATCGGTCATCCTCATGCTTGGCTCCAACGTCGCCGAAACCATGCCCCCGTTCGTCCAGCATCTGCAGGGCGCACGGGACAGCGGCGGTCTGATCGTCGTGGACCCCCGCCGCTCGGCTACTGCGGCGTTTACGTCCGACGGCGGCGGCCTCCACCTGCAGCCGACGCCCGGCACCGATTTGGCCTTGTTGTTGGGCATCAGCCATGTTGTGGTGCATGAAGGGCTGGTGGACACGGACTATGTCTCGGAACGGACCACCGGCTACGCCTCGGTGGTGCGCAGCCTGAATGCTTTCTGGCCGGAGCGGGTCCAGTCCATCACCGGAGTGCCCGCCACCCTCATCCGGGAGACCGCCCGCCGCCTGGCCCACGGTGCCCGGGATGGCGGCAGCTACATCCTCAGCGGCCGCGGCGTGGAACAGCACGTTGACGGTACCGACACCGCAACGGCGGCCATCAACCTCAGCCTGCTGCTGGGCCTTCCCGGCTCGGCGCGCAGCGGCTACGGAACACTGACGGGCCAGGGCAACGGCCAAGGCGGCCGCGAGCACGGCCAAAAAGCCGACCAGCTCCCCGGCTACCGCAAAATCACCGATCCCGCTGCCCGCGCGCACGTCGCTTCCGTCTGGGGCATCGACGAGTCCCTCATCCCCGGTCCCGGCCTGCCCGCCGTCGAACTTCTCAAGTCCCTTGGAAAGCCCGACGGCGTCCGTTGCCTTTTCGTCCACGGCGCCAATGTGGTGGTTTCGGCTCCGGACACGAACGCCGTGACCGCGGGGCTTCGGGCCCTCGACTTCCTGGTGGTGTGTGACTTCTTCATGTCCGAAACCGCCCAGGAAGCGGACCTGGTGTTGCCCGTGACGCAGTGGGCCGAAGAAGAAGGCACCCTCACCAACCTCGAAGGCAGGGTCATCCGGCGCCGGCGCGCGCTGACCCCTCCCCCGGGTGTCCGGAACGAGCTGTGGCTCATGGCCCGGCTGGCTGGGCTCCTTGAGGCACCTTCTACTTTCAGTGAAGATCCTGAGACGGTTTTTGAGGAACTCCGTCTGGCATCTGCCGGTGGTATGGCCGACTACTCCGGGATCGACTACGCCATGCTGGACCGCGGCGAGGCTGCGTACTGGCCGTATCCCGTGGGCAGCACCGGTACTCCCCGCTTGTTCAGTGACGGCTTCGCACATGCCGATGGCCGGGCCGTCCTGGTTCCGGTGACCCCCTCGAAGCGGGCCGCGCGGTCATTTGCCGATGACTCCCTGGCCCTGGCAACGGGCCGTTTGCTGGAGCATTACCAGTCGGGCGCCCAGACCAGGCGCGTAGCCGAGCTCCTGGCGGCCCAGCCCCAGGTGCGGCTGTTGATCCACCCGGCAACCGCTGCTTCCCGCGGGATTGCCGACGGCGACTACGCCACGGTGACCAACGAGCGGGGCGAGGTGTTGTGCCGTGCCGAGCTAAGCAACGCCGTTCGGCCGGATACCGTCTTCCTGCCCTTCCACTTCCCGGGCCAGGAAAACGCCAACCGGCTGACCGAAGCAGCAACCGACCCCATTTCCGGCATGCCTGAGTTCAAGACCAGCCGTGTGTGGGTCCGGCCCGCAGCATCCAGCGTCGTTCCCGTTGCTGTCAGCACCGAATTGTCACTGCACTCCGAGGAGGCTTCATGAGCGAGCGCATTGTTGTTGTTGGATTCGGCCCTGTGGCCGCGCGTTTGGTGGATGAGCTCCTTCCTTCCGTCCGTTCAGGGCTGGTACAGCTTTTGGTTGTTGGTCAGGAAACCGAGGCAGCGTACAACCGCGTCATGGTGGCTGAGCTTGGGGTTGGCCGCACCACAGCCGACGCTTTGGCCATGGCTGATGCCGCGTCCCTTGTGGCCGACGGGGTAGATGTCCGGCTCGGAACCAAGGTGCGCCGGATCGACCGCGCCCGGCAGCAGGTTGTCCTCTCCGACGGCTCCGCCGAGCACTATGATCGTTTGGTCTTCGCGACCGGCTCACGTCCGGTCATCCCCAACCTGACTGGACTGAACCCCGATCCGTCGGGTCCCGTGCTGCCGGCCGGAGTGATTACGCTCCGCGATCTGCAGGACGCCGCGGTGCTTCGATCGGCTGTTTCCGAAGGCAAACGCGTGGTGGTCCTGGGCGGCGGCGTCCTTGGCCTCGAGACTGCCCTGGCAGCTTCGGAAGAAGGTGCAAAGGCCACTGTGGTCCACAACGGACCCTTCCCGCTCGGTCGGAGCATTGACCGCGGCAGTGGATCAGTCCTGACGGCAAGCCTCCGCTCCAGTGGTGTCCGCATGGCCGGCAACGCACGGTCCACCGGTGTTGAAACGGCAGGGCCCGGCGGATCCTTCTCTGCGTTGTTGCTGGCGGATGGTTCAGCCATCGACGGCGACCTGCTGGTTCTCTCCTGCGGTGTGCGTCCGCGGATCGAACTGGCCGAGGGCTGCGGTCTTCCGGTGGGTACCGGAATCCTGGTGGACCACCATCTGCGGACCTACCACGAGCCGCACATGTTCGCGATCGGCGACTGCGCCGAGGTCCGCTGCCCCGACGCCGCCTGCGTCGACTGCCGCACGGCCGGGGGTCCATCCGGCTTGGTGGGCCCAGGGTGGAGGCAGGCTGAATGGCTCGCAGAGTACTTGGTGGTACTGGCCCGCGACGGCCAATCGGTGGCGGATGCCTTGGAGCCCGTGGCCGCTGAGAAGCCCGGAGTCGTGGTCTTGAAAGCCCGTGGCATCAACCTTGCCGTAGCCGGGGACAACCAAGCCGATCCGTGGGACGAGGAACTTTTGGAAGCCGGCGCCGTGGCCGGGCGACCCCGGCGGCAGATCTCGCAATGGGCCGACCCCGAGCACGGCCGCTACGTCAAGATGACCACCCGCGGCGGAGTGCTGGAAGGCCTGGTTGCCGTGGGGATGCCCAGGACAGCCGCCGAGTTGGTGGTGCTGTTCGAGCGCTCCTCTGAGCTCCCGGCCGACCGTTCCTTGTTGTTGCGCCTGGATGGCCCCGACCAGCTTGATTCCGGGGGCGGCAACAGTTCCGATCCGGAGCGCACCGTTTGCCGTTGCGCGGGCGTGAGCGCGGCAAGCATTGAGGACTCAGTGGTGGAAGGCTGCTCTTCGGTCGCCGAGGTTTCCAAGGCCACCCGCGCCGGAACGGGCTGCGGCGGCTGCCACGAGGACATCAAGGGACTCATCGAAAAACACTTCCAAACGGCTGCCGCCTGAGGCCGCGTAAGCTCACGATTCCCCGCACGGCACCCCGTTCGCGGGAAGCGTGCCCGTTCGCTGGAAGTTTCCGAGGGCTGTTGCTTGTTTCCGGCGAACTCGCTGCTGGCGCCCGCGGGTTTCCGGCGAACTCGCTGCTGGGGCCCGCATGGTTCCGGCGAACTCGCTGGGTCGCTGCAAGGCTGCAAGAACGCTGGAAGTTTCCGGGAGCTGTTGAGGGTTTCCGGCGAACTCCTTGCTTGGGCGCCTAGAATTTCCGGGTGACCATCACTGAACCCGCACCCGGCATCCACTTCGTGGAGGGACCGGCCTCCAACTGGATCATCGTGCGCGATGCTTCCGGATTCATCATGATCGACGGCGGGTACCCGGCTGACCGGGATGCGGTGCTGGACTCGATCCGGCAACTCGGCCTGGAGCCGGCTGAAGCCAAGGCCATGCTCCTCACCCATGGCCATGTGGACCACACGGGCTCGGCGGCGTACTTCTCCAGGACGTTCGGCACGCCCATCCTCTGCTCCCCCGAAGAACTCGCGCATGTGCAAGGCAAGGAGAAGCACCAGGTCACCATCGGCCAGGTCCTGGCCCGCATCTGGCGTCCCAAGGTCTTCCGCTGGATGGTCCACGTCATCAAGGCCAAGGCCCTCCAAGCAGAGCCCGCAACGCTGGCCGAGGCCTGGACGGAGCAGAAGCTGGCTAACCTGCCCGGACGTCCGGAGGCCATCGCGGCCCCCGGGCATACGCCTGGCAACGTGGCGCTTCTCCTGCCGGGCGCTGGGGCGATCGCCGTGGGCGACACGTTTGTCAGCGGGCATCCACTCAGTAGCAAGCCCGGGCCACAAATGCTGCAACGGATGTTCCACTCAGACCCGGAAGCTGCGCTCGAGGCAACCCGCAGGCTCGGAGATCTCCAGGCCACGCTGATCCTCCCGGGCCACGGCCCTGTGCTGCGCCTGTCCCTGGCCGACGCCGTGGCTGCCCTGCACCGCTGACGGACTAAGCCGCTGATCGCCCCGGAAACGCAAAGGCCCGTTTCGATGGCTCGCTGCGCATCATGCCGTGCGAACGGCACTCTGCGCAGCGACGCCCCGAAACGGGCCCGTGAAAACAGCTGGCTACATGTGCACGTGCAAACGCCGTGCTGCTTCGGAAATGGAGCCGGTCAGCGACGGGTACACCGTGAAGGCACTTGCGACGTCGTCCACGTGCAGCTTCTGCGTGACGGCCACGGAGATCGGGAAGATCAGCTCGGAGGCGTTCGGACCCACCACCACGCCACCAATCACGGTGCCGGAACCCTTGCGGGCGATGATCTTGACGAAGCCGTCCTTGGTGTTGCGCATCTTGGCACGGGCGTTGCTGAGCAAGGACAGCATCACCACATCGCCTTGATACTTACCGGAAGCCAGATCGGCCTCGGAAACACCTACGGAAGCGATCTCCGGGGACGTGAAGATGTTGGAGGCTACCTGGTTGAGCTTGAGGGGCTTCACGCCGTCGCCCATGAAGTGCGCGATGGCGATCCGGCCCTGCATCGCAGCCACGGACGCCAAGGCGAACACGCCCGTGCAGTCGCCTGCTGCGTAGATGTTGGGTGCCGTGGTGCGGGAGACACCGTCAACCTTGATGTGGCCGGACTCGGTCAGGGCAACGCCTGCTTCTTCCAACCCGATCCCCGCCGTGTTCGGAATGGACCCAACGCACACCAGGCAGTGGGTACCTGTCACCACCGATCCGTCACCCAAGGTGACCTTCACGCCGTCGTCCGTTCGCTCAACCGCATTGGCGCGGGAGCGGGACAGGACGCGCACGCCGCGACGTTCAAAAACGCCCTCCAGCAGCTTGGCGGCGTCCGTGTCCTCACCCGGGAGGACCTGGTCGCGGCTGGAGATCAGGGTGACCTTGGAGCCGAGGCCGTTGTAAGCGGAGGCGAACTCGGCGCCGGTGACACCGGAACCCACCACGATCAGTTCTTCGGGCAGCTCGTCCAGGTTGTAGATCTGGGCCCAGTTCAGGATGCGTTCGCCGTCCGGCTTGGCCGTCGGCAGTTCGCGGGGGTGGGCGCCGACCGCCAGGAGGATGGAATCGGCCTCGATAGTGCGGGTGCCCTCAAGTGTGAGGACCTCGATGGTGTTGTTGTCCAGCAGCTTGCCGGAGCCGACGACGATTTCGACGCCGAGGCGCTCGAGCCCGTCGCGGATGTCTTTGGACTGGCCGCGCGCGAGGTTAAGGACGCGGTCGTTGATGTGCTTGAGGTCGGCGTGCGGCTTGGAGGCGGTGTCATCGAACTTGACGCCGAGCTCGTCGGCTTCGCTGACGCGGGTCATGAGGTCGGCAGTGGCAATGAGGGTTTTGGAAGGCACGACGTCGGTCAGAACGGCCGAGCCGCCGAGGCCTGCCCGTTCGATGATGGTGACTTTGGCGCCGAGCGAGGCGGCCACCATGGCAGCTTCGTATCCGCCGGGACCACCTCCCAGGATCGCGATTCGTGGGGAACTGAAGTCAACTTGGGTGGTCACAATCCTCAATTCTCCCGTATCCGCGCTGCTGCTGCCAGTCAGCCATACCTCACCCACGGGCGCGTCCCTACCGGACAGCTACGCGTGCACGGTAGCTTGTACCAGTGAGTAACTCAGAGCTGTTGAACACTGACCCCTTCGAAGCCGCCAAAGACGCCGCCGATTACATTGCTGCCGAGACCGGCGTCGAGTCCCACGACGTCGCCCTGGTGCTCGGTTCCGGCTGGGCAGAAGCCGCCGACCTGATCGGTGAAACCACCGCAACCCTCAGTGCCTCGGAGGTTCCGGGCTTCCACAAACCGGCAGTCGTGGGCCACGTGGGAACCATCCGCTCAGTCCTCACCAAAGAAGGTAAACGCGCACTGGTCCTCGGCGCACGCACGCACTACTACGAAGGCCGCGGTGTCCGTTCCGTGGTGCACGGCGTGCGGACCGCTGCCGCTGCCGGCTGCAAGACGCTCGTGCTCACCAACGGCTGCGGCGGCCTCAACGAAGCCTGGGAACCCGGCACGCCCGTCCTGATCAGCGACCACATCAACCTCACAGCCACGTCCCCGCTGGAGGGTGCCACGTTCGTGGACCTCACCGACCTCTATTCCTCACGCCTCCGGGCTGTGGCACGCGAAGTGGACCCTTCGCTGCAGGAAGGCGTCTACGCCCAGTTCACCGGCCCTCACTACGAGACCCCGGCCGAGGTCCAGTACGCCAAACGGATCGGCGCGGACCTCGTTGGCATGTCCACGGCACTGGAAGCCATCGCGGGACGCCACGCGGGCATGGAAGTCTTCGGGATCTCCTTGGTCACCAACCTCGCCGCAGGCATCAGCCCGGTTCCGCTCAGCCACGCCGAAGTCCTGGAAGCGGGCGAGGCTGCAGGCAAGCGGATCTCGGCGTTGCTGGCAGGGATCATCGCGAAGCTGTAAAGCTATTTCACCGGCCCGGGTGTCGGCACGGTTGGTCCAACACTGACCGTGACGGCCTTGCTGGAGACACCCTCCGCGGTGGCAGTGACGGTGGCCTGTCCCTGCCCCGGGCCGGCGCGGACCAGCCCGTTTCCATCAACGGAGGCGAAGATCGGCCGACTGGACGCCCAGGCCACCGTTGCGTTCCCGGGCAGTCCGTCACTGTAGGCCACAGTGGCGGTCAGTTGGACGGTCTGTCCGCTGTCAAGGGCAAAAGGCCCGGGAGGATTGACGACGACGGCAGTCACCGCGTGCGCCACCGTTACCTTGGATTGGGCTTGCCATTGCTTGCCTGCACCATCGACGTGGAGGGCTGTGACCAGCACCTGCCCGACGCTTTGCCCCGTGACGAGTCCTGCCGCGGAGACTGTGGCCACCTTCGGGTTGCCGGTGGACCACGTGACTGCCGCCAACGTCTCCGTGGTTCCGTCGGAGTATTCACCCACCGCTGTGAATTGCCGCGACTGACCGTCCTTGAGGGTGGCCTCAGCGGGGTCAAGGTGCAGCCCGGTGAGCGTGGCCGGGGGCTTCGGGGTCACGGTAAGGCGCGCCACCGCCTGTAGGCCGGCTTCAGTTGCCGTCACGGTGGCCGAACCCGCGGAGATGCCCGTGACCAGGCCATTCCCGTCCACCTGTGCCACGGCCGGACGGTCCGAAGCCCAGACTGCCGTGACGTTGAGCTTGCCGATTGAGCCGTCGCTGAAGCTGCCCACGGCATCCAACTGGACCTCGCCACCAGTCTGCAGGGACACCGTCTCCGGGAAAATGCGCAGGGCCGTCAACGGAGCCGACCCGGGCCGGGTGACGGTCAGCGCCAAACGCCCGGAGACGCCGTCGTACGTTGCTGTCATCCCGGCGTCGCCGGGGGCCAACGCCGTCACCTCGCCCGACCCTGCCACCTCAGCCACTGCAGGGTTTTCGGAGGCCCAGACAACGCCGTCCATCAGGGAGCGGCGCGAACCATCGCTGTACACACCGTTGGCAGAGAGCTGCGCTGTGGCATCGGGGCGGAGGGCTGTGGCGGACGCGCTGACCTCGATGGACGCCAGTGCCACCGGTCCGCGGTCCAGGAATACCCGAACGGCCACCAAGCCGGCCGTCAACAGGATCGCCGCTGCCAGAGCCACTACCCATGTCCTGATGGTCCTTCGGCGAAGACGCTGCATGCCGCTTTCAAGGGCCCCCTCCATGTCCGCCGGGTACGTGCGGATGTGGGCGGAGGCTTCGGCCAGGAGGCGCTCGCGCAACTCTGCTTTCACGGCCGGCCATCTTCCAAAGCCGGCTGATTGGTTTTGGCTGTGGCGCCCGTCAACAGCTGACGCACCCTGGTAACGGGCTGGTTGGTCAGGCCGGCGATCTCGTGGACCGTCAGGTTCGCAAACTCGTGGAGGACCACGACGATCCGCTCGCCGGGCGACAACACGCCCAAGGGACCCTTATCCACCTTCGGACGCGGCAACTTTCCCTTCCTGTTCTGTCTCGGAGAGCCACGCAGCCAGAGATCTTCCTTCCTCAGCTTCTCGACCAGCAGGCACAACGTATAAACGCGAAGCAGCGGACTGGCGGGGCCCTTCCATGCACTGGCCGCCTGCGACCACGAAGCTTCCAGCAACCTGCGCGCCGTTTCAGGATCGCCGCACAGGAGGTGGGCACAATACTCGAGGTCGCCCTTTTGCTGCTCAAACACGCTCCGCAGCTCGGCTTGGCGGTCCTTCAGCGCGGGTCCCAGCTTGACGCTTGGCGTGAGTCCAAGTTCCACTTCGCGCACCATGGGCATGAACACCGCGACGGCCAAGGCCAGGAATCCGGCGCCCATGAGCACGGCCGCCTGGATGACCACGGGGAAACCCCACGGAAAAGACGGAGCAAGCCAGCCGAAGGCTATGGTTCCAAGGGCAAGGACACCGATAAGAAACCGCAGAGGAGTGATCGATGAGCGCCAACGCCGCTTTGGTAACTCACACATGGTGCACCAACTCACAACGCGCCAGGTCTGCCAGGTTCGGGCGACAACCGGGAACCGCAAGCACATTTTACGTCCAGCGATTGGAATTAGGCAGACCCAACTGGGTCGCATTAGTGCGCGTTATGGGCGCTCGAAACGCGCACTACTGCGACCTAGATGGGTGGGCATTTACGGGACTCAAGGCAGGCCGTCAAGTCACATGGCGCCCGTGTAAACGCACAGTAAATTCTCAGAATAAGTCTGTTTTATAGCGAAACATTTGACCCTCCCGCACCGTGCATGGCACGCGCGCGTGTTGGCAATGTAAACGCTTGCATCCACATGTCTGACATCCCCGTCGAAGCCATCGAAACAGGCTTTGCTTTGGCACCTGACACGTGTTTAGCGTGGAAAGTGCCCGGTAAGTCGACGTGCCGGAGCACCAGCGGCGAGCGCCTCAGGAAGGGCCGCCGCACCTCGAAACGATGGCGTCCCTCGAAGACGCCACCAGCAGATCGAGCGGACGCCGGACTCGAGCAGCAACTCCACGAAGTCCAATACTCCGCGAGAAGAGCAAGCATGAACACGCACTCAACCCCAACACGGCCAAGACGCCGCTTGCGCAAGGCAACAGCCATCGCAGCAGCAGTCGGCGTCGCCGGTGGCATCCTCCTTGTCACGCCGGCCGCGCAGGCCAACCTGCCGGCCGATCCGCCGTCGAGCACCATGCCGGCACCCACGCCCGGCTTTCCGCTGCCGTCGAACCACACGCAGCAGGCCTACGATCCGGCAGCGAACTTCACCTCCAAGTGGACCCGCGCCGATGCCAAGCAGATCATGGCCCAGAGCAACCCCAATGTCGCTCCCGGCCAGAACTCCATGAGCCCCAACGTCACCATGCCGGAAATCCCCAAAGACTTCCCGGCCATGAACGACGACGTGTGGGTGTGGGACACCTGGTCCCTGACCGACGAAAACGCCAACCAGATCAGCTACAAGGGCTGGGACGTCATCTTCTCCCTGGTGGCTGACCGGCACGCAGGCTACGGCTTCGACCAGCGGCACTGGAACGCCCGGATCGGTTACTTCTTCCGCAAGACCAACGCCGATCCTGCCAAGGACAAGTGGAACTATGGCGGGCACCTGTTCCTGGACAACACGTCCATCGGCAACACGGAATGGTCCGGCTCCACCCGCCTCATGCAGGGCAACAAGATCAACGTCTTCTACACGGCAACCACGTTCTACGACGTCAAGGAGCGGAACGCAGGCGGTGGCGGAATCGCCCCCGACGCCGTGATCGCCAAGGCCCTGGGCACCATCCACGCAGACAAGAACGGCGTGAGCTTCGACGGCTTCCAGCACACCAAGCTGCTTGAACCGGACGGAAAGCTATACCAGAACAAGGCCCAGAACCCCGGCTTCGCTTTCCGGGACCCGTATACGTTCGCCGATCCTGCACATCCCGGCAAGACCTTCATGGTCTTCGAAGGCAACACCGGCGGCGCCCGTGGTTCCTACAAGTGCAAGCAGGAAGACCTGGGTTACCGCCCGGGCGATCCCAACGCTGAGACCGTGGACCAGGTCAACAGCACCGGCGCCTGGTACCAGACGGCAAACGTCGGCCTGGCTGTGGCGGACAACAAGGACCTGACCAAGTGGAGCTTCTTGCCACCGATCCTGTCCGCCAACTGCGTCAACGACCAGACCGAGCGTCCGCAGATCTTCATCCAGAACGAGAACGGCAAGAACAAGTACTACCTGTTCACCATCAGCCACCAGTTCACGTACGCGGATGGGATGCGCGGCCCTGATGGCGTGTATGGCTTCGTCGGCAACGGCGTCCGCTCCGACTACCAGCCCGTGAACAACAGCGGCCTGGCACTCGGTTCGCCGACGGACCTCAACATGCCGGCCAACGCACCGGAAGGCCCGGACCCGCGCCAGAACGGCCGCCAGTTCCAGGCTTACTCGCACTACGTGCAGCCCGGCGGCTTGGTCCAGTCGTTCATCGACAACGTGGACGGCGTCCGCGGCGGTTCCCTCTCCCCCACGGTGAAGATGAACTTCCAGGGCGGCGTGACGCAGGTTGACCGCAGCTTCGGCAAGAACGGCCTCGGCCCGTTTGGCTACTTGCCCACCAACGTGCGCGTTGGCGGCGAGGGCCTCTACAAGTAAGACCCCTGGCCCATAAGGCCTCGGCAGGGGTGCGTGCGGCCACGAGCCGGGCGCACCCCCGCCACCCCCAACCCCCAGGATTTCCCCATGGTTTACCCCACCCCCAACACACCCAGCCCGCGCCTTTCCCGCCGCCAGTTGCTGGCCGCAAGTGCCGCCGTCGTGGTTTCGTTCTCAGCCGCCTCGTGCACAGCGCCACGCGACACGGAAAGCCCGACGCCGGTCCCCGCCACGCGCGGGCCGCAGCCTTCCGCTTCGGAGCCGTGGCGTCCCGCGGCGCACCTGACCGCGGAGAAGAACTGGCTCAACGACCCCAATGGCCTTGTCTACGCGAACGGGACCTACCACGCCTTCTACCAGCACAACCCCCGCGCGAACTCCTGGGGCAACATGTCCTGGGGGCACTCCACCAGCAAGGACCTGGTGCACTGGGAGCAGCAGCCGGTGGCCATGGAAGCCAGCGAGGACGAGGAGATCTTCTCCGGGTGCATCGTGCTGGATGAGAAGAACGCCTCCGAACTCGGGTCTGCCAAGAACCCGCCCATGGTTGCCCTCTACACCAGCGCCTACGGCAACAACGGAGCCCTGCCCCAAGGGGTCCAGGCACAGTCGGTCGCCTTCAGCCTGGACGGCGGAAGTACGTGGCAAAAGCACCGCGGCAACCCTGTGCTGAACCTCGCGCCGAGCAACAAAAATTTCAGGGACCCCAAAATCACTTGGTACGAGCCCGGCAATTACTGGGTGATGACCACCGTGGTGGCCGACGCCCAGGTGGTCAAACTCTTCAAATCCACCAACCTCCTCCATTGGGACTACCTGAGCGATTTCTCCGGCGTCGGCGCGCAAGGCGGGCTGTGGGAAGTGCCTGAGCTGCTGCAGATGAAAGTGGAGGGATCCACGGCCAGGAAGTGGGTCATGCTGCTGAGCATGAATCCGGGCGGTATCGCGGGCGGTTCGGGCATGCAGTACTTCGTGGGTGAGTTCGACGGCACGCGGTTCGTTGCGGAGAACGCAGCGGCTCCCGATGCTCCCCTGGAAGAGTCCCAGTGGCTGGATCACGGCGCCGACTACTACGCCGCCAACTCCATTTCCGGCGCTCCGGGCGACAAGCCGGTGCTCCTGGGGTGGATGGGCAACTGGGACTACGCCCAGGACGTCCCCACCACGCCGTGGCGGGGTGCCATGGCGATCCCGCGGGAGCTTACCTTGGTCCGCGGTGAAGAGCGGTACGAGTTGCGCTCGGCCATTGCGGCGACCGCCCTTGAACAACTGGAGCTTGGTGAGCTGATGAGCAAAAACCTCACCGTCTCCTCCCGGTTGGAGTCGCTTGGCTCCGATTTCGAGGGCCGCAGCCAACTCCTTGACCTTGAACTGGACCTCGGTTCGGCCAGCGAAGCCGGCATCCTGCTCCGTCATTCCGCCGACGGCGAGGATGGACTCCGCATCTCCTATGACAAGGAGACGGGTACGTTGAAAGTGGACCGTTCGAAGGCCGGGACCACGAACTTTTCGGAAAAGTTCAGTCCCTACCATCAGGTACGCGTG
Source organism: Paenarthrobacter sp. NPDC090520 (assembly GCF_044769205.1). NCBI lineage: Bacteria > Bacillati > Actinomycetota > Actinomycetes > Micrococcales > Micrococcaceae > Paenarthrobacter > Paenarthrobacter sp. NPDC090520. The sequence goes on along the minus strand of NZ_JBIVXM010000006.1, from coordinate 128,773 downwards.
CCTGCAGACGGCAACAAGGTGCGCCTGCGGATCTTGCTCGATACCTCGTCGGTGGAGGTCTTTGCGCAGGACGGGGCTGCCGTGATCACGGACACGTTCTTCCCTGGCTGGGACCACACCGGGGCCTCCGTTTTCAGCATCGACGGCGACACAGAATTCTCAATCCGCTCCCGCACCCTCTAGAGCAACGCGGGGTCAGATACGGCCCATTACGACCCGTTTTATGGGCCGTATCTGACCCCGCGTTGCCTTTGGTGTCGGCATTGAGGATAGTTTTGTGCTTATGACATCGAGCGATGCCGCACTTGGACAACTGATTGACGACGCCCACGCGTGGGCTTCCCAGGACCCCGACCCCGCGACGTCGGCCGCCCTCCTGGAGCTCGCCGCCCTTGCCGGAGACGGGGATGCCGGAGCAGCCCAGGAGCTCGCGGACAGCTTCAACGGCACACTGCAGTTCGGCACGGCCGGCCTGCGCGCCGCCCTCGGCCCGGGCCCCAACCGGATGAACCGCGTGGTGGTCCGACGGGCAGCGGCAGGCCTGGCGGCTTTCCTCACCGAAGCGGTTGGCGCCGCATGCCCGGGAACCCGGCCGCGCGCCGTCGTCGGCTTTGATGCCCGCTACAACTCGGACATTTTCGCGCAGGAAACGGCGGCGATCTTCGCTGCCGCCGGCATCGACGCGTTCCTCATGCCGGCAGCACTTCCGACGCCGATCCTCGCCTACGCGGTGCGCGCGCTGGATTGCGACGGCGGAGTGATGGTTACAGCCAGCCACAACCCTCCGCAGGACAACGGTTACAAGGTCTACCTGGGGCGGCATGCGGTGGCCGAGAGCGGACGGGGTGCGCAGATCGTTGCCCCTTTCGATGCGGAAATTGCCTCGAAGATCTCAGGGGTGGGTCCGCTGGAATCGATTGAACTGGCGGGTGAAGGCTGGACCGTGCTGCCCGCCTCCATCGCCACGGACTACGAAGCTGCCATGGCTGGCTTGGCGGATCGCGAACACTTCCCTGCGCGGGACCTCAAGATCGTCCTCACCCCCATGCACGGCGTGGGCGGCGAAACAGCCGTGTCCGTGCTCAACGCTGCCGGTTTCGCGGACGTGACCCTGGTGGCCGAACAGGCCCAACCGGATCCGGACTTCCCCACGGTGGCCTTCCCCAACCCGGAGGAACCCGGTGCACTGGACCTGGCGCTCGCGAAGGCTGCAGAGGCAGGGGCGGACATCGTCCTGGCCAACGACCCCGACGCCGACCGGGCGGCGGTTGCCGCCTTGGACCCCGCGACGGGTGAATGGCGGATGCTGCGGGGTGACGAAGTGGGCGCGATCCTGGGGGCCCATGTGGTGGCCCGGCTGGCCGCGACGCCAAGCGATGAACCACGCGAGGGCGTCTTCGCCAACTCGATTGTTTCGTCCAGGCTCCTGTCCCGCATTGCCTCGGCTGCAGGTTACGCCCACGAGGAAACGCTCACGGGCTTCAAGTGGATCTCGCGCGTTCCCGGCCTGATCTACGGATATGAGGAAGCACTCGGTTACTGTGTGGCGCCGGATTTGGTGAAGGACAAGGACGGCATTTCGGCCGCCGTGCTCATCGCCGAGCTTGCGGCGGCTGCGAAGGCCGACGGCAAGACAGTCTTCGATACCTTGGACGAGTTGTACTTGGTCCATGGCCTGCACGCGAGCGACCAACTCAGCATTCGCGTGGCGGACCTGGGGCTGCTGGATGCCATGATGAACCGCTTGCGGGTCAACCCGCCGGAAGCGTTTGGAGGCTCCGCCGTCGAGGTCTTCACGGACCTCGCCGAAGGAAGCGAAACGTTGCCACCCACGGACGGGCTGCTGTACCTGACCAAGGACCAGAGCCGCGTGATCATCAGGCCCAGCGGCACCGAGCCCAAACTGAAGTGCTACCTGGAGGTCATCCAGCCCGTGGAGTCGGCGGCGGAACTTCCCGCTGCCCGCCAAGCGGCACGGACATCCCTGGACGATGTCCTCAGGGATGTCCGCGAAGCGCTGGGACTCTAGAGCTCAACCTCGATGTAGCCATCCACCAATCGGGTGGCATAGGTGGCGAGCGTCAGTTCCGGGTGCGTGAAGCATTCGCCGGTCTCCAGGTCGTAGACCTCCTTGTGCAGCGGCGAGGCGATGGTGGGCCGCGCCCCGCGGGACCCGATGATGCCGCGCGCCATCACATTGGCGAACGTTGCCGGATCCTGCTGTGCGACGGCGAAAACCTCACCGGGGGCGGTGCGGAACAACGCTACCTGCCGGCCCTCGATCAGTGCAGCCTCGCCCCATGCCAGTTCGAGCTCGTCCACCGGGCACACCCGATGCCAGGTGCCGGTGATGGACAGGTCCTCTGCGCGGTCAAGAATTACGGTCATGTCAGCCCCTCTCGCTGCGTCCGGGTGCGGGCACTTTCCACCGTCACTCCCCCGGACCAGGCCACGCTTGCGGCCACCCCTCAAAGCTAGGACCCGGGTGTTTCAACCGGTGTCAGGCTTTGTGTCCAGCGCGTAAAAGAGACCTCACGCCCCGCGAAATGCGTTCGTGATGCAGAAGTTAAGATCACGAAACAAACGGGAAACTGAAGTGAAACTGCCCTTCCCTAGGCTGATTCCACAAGTTGCGGAGACCTGTCTGCAACATTTGCGAAAGGCCCACCAGTGACCGGACACACTTCAAGCACAGAGAACCCGCGCCGCATCGTCGTGGTCGGAGGCGGCCCTGCTGCCCACCGTTTTACCGACGCCATGTACAACCGCGGACTCGATGGCTGGCAGGTTACCGTCCTCACCGAGGAAGCCCACCTCCCCTACGACCGCGTGGCATTGAGCAAGGCCCTGACCGAAACAGATGTTGACCTCACCCTCGGTGACGCGTCCATGTGGGACCACCAGGCCCTGGCCCTGAAGACCGGCGAGCGCGCCATCAAGGTAGACACGGTCGCCAAGACCGTCCTCACCGCCGCCGGCAACAAGTACGAATACGACGAGCTGGTAGTCGCTTCCGGTTCGGACGCAGCCCGCCTGCCGATTCCCGGCGCCGAACACACCCACGTGTACCGCACGCTGGAGGACGTGTGGGCCATCAATAAGGCGATCGCCGATCTCGGTGCCAAGCTGGGCCGCAAGGTCAATGCCGTCACCATCGGCGGCGGCTTGCTGGGCCTTGAGTCCGCTGCCGGAACCGAACAGCTCGGTGCCACGCCGGTGGTCATCAACGGCTCGCCGTGGCTCATGAACACGCAGTTGGACGAAGGCGCCGGCCAGGCCCTGGGACGTTTGATCGAGGCCAAGGGCTTCGAGGTCCACGGCGGCGTGTTCCCGTCCGAAGTAGTAACGGACGACGACGGCCAGGTCACCGGAGTCTTGATGGCAGACGGCCGCACCATCCCTGCAGACCTGGTGATCGTCGCGATCGGCGTGAAGCCCCGCGATGACCTGTTCCGCGCAGCCGAGGGCGAAGAGCAGCTCTTCAGCCTGGGACAACGCGGAGGCGTAGTCATCAACGATTTCTGTGCCACCGAGGTTGAAGGCATCTGGGCGATTGGTGAAGTGGCCAACTTCGGCGGTATGTGCCTGGGCCTGGTGGCTCCGGCGAACACCATGGCCGAGATCGTGGCCGACCGCCTTCATGGTGGCGAGGCGACGTTCCCGGGCTTCGATACCGCTACCAAGCTGAAGTTGTCCGGCGTGGACGTTGCCAGCTTTGGTGACGCCTTCGCCAGGACGGAGCACTCCCTGGAGATCGTGTACGCCGATCCCGCCCGTGGCGTCTACCAGAAGATCGTCACCACCGACGACGCCAAGACCCTCCTGGGCGGCATCTTCGTCGGCGACGCTTCCCCGTACATGAGCCTGCGACCGCTCCTGGGCCGCGAGCTCCCCGCCGAACCGGGCGCCTACCTGAGCGCTGCCGGTGGCGGCGAGGCCCCGGAAACAGAACTGCCGGACGACGCCATCCTCTGCTCCTGCAACAACGTCGCGGCGGGAACCATCCGCGACTCGATCAATGCCTGCGGTGCCTGCGAGGGGAACGCTCCCGTGCAGGAACTGGGCGAGCTGAAGGGCTGCACCCGCGCCGGCACCCAGTGTGGTTCCTGTGTCCCCATGCTGAAGAAGCTCCTCGAAGGCGAACTGAAGAAGTCCGGCATCGAGGTCTCCAAGGCGCTCTGCGAGCACATCAGCCTGTCCCGCCAGGAACTCTTTGACGCCATCCGAGTCCTGGAACTCAGTTCTTTCGAAGACATCATGGCCAAGTACGGCACGGGCGCCGGTTGCGACATCTGCAAGCCGACCATTGCCTCCATCCTGGCCAGCCAGCACTCCGCCTACGTGCTCGATGCCGGCCGTGGCACCCTGCAGGACACCAACGACCGCGCCTTGGCGAACATGCAGAAGGACGGCACCTACTCGGTGGTTCCCCGCATCGCCGGTGGCGAGATCACCCCGAAGGGCCTTGGCGTCATTGCCGCCGTGGCCGAGAAGTACGGTCTCTACACGAAGATCACCGGCGGCCAGCGCATCGACATGTTCGGTGCCCGCCTCGAGCAGCTCCCGGACATCTGGAAGGAACTGGTGGACGCCGGTTTCGAATCCGGACAGGCGTACGGCAAGAGCCTGCGCACCGTGAAGTCCTGCGTCGGCTCCACGTGGTGCCGCTTCGGCGTCCAGGACTCCGTGCAGATGGCGATCGCCCTGGAGCTGCGCTACCGCGGCCTGCGCAGCCCGCACAAGCTGAAGATGGGTGTTTCCGGTTGCGCCCGTGAGTGCGCCGAAGCCCGCGGCAAGGACGTTGGCGTGATCGCCACGGCCGATGGCTGGAACCTGTACGTCGGCGGAAACGGTGGCGCCACTCCCGCCCACGCCCAGTTGCTGGCCAAGGACCTGGACGACGAGACGCTCATCAAGTACATCGACCGCTACCTCATGTACTACATCCGTACGGCGGACCGCCTGCAGCGCACGGCCCGCTGGCAAGAGGAGCTCGACGGCGGGCTGAAGCACGTGGAAGAAGTGGTGGTCAACGACTCCCTGGGCATCGCCGAGGAACTCGAAGCCGCGATGTCCAAGCACATCGACACCTACGAGGACGAGTGGGCCGAGACCCTGAAGGATCCGGAGCGCCTGCGCCGTTTCCGTTCCTTCGTCAACGCGCCCAACCAGAAGGACGACTCCATCTCCTTCGTTCCGGAACGCGGCCAGATCCGCCCGGCGACGAACGAGGAAAAGGGCGGCGTACTCATCGCTTCCACCATTCCGGTCCGCAGCGCCGTCACGGCAGACAACTAGGGGGATTCCATGCAGCTCACCATCGACCTCACCGGCCGGGACATCCTGGTCACCGGTTCCGATACCGCTTCCCGCCAGGCGGTCCGCCGCTACCAGGCTGCGGGTGCCACGGTCCACCGGCTGGGCACGCCATCGGATATCGCCTTCGACGGTCCGCTCACCGTGCGCCCGTTCCTGGTGGCAGTGGTGGACGACGGCGATACCGGCTGGCTGCCGCTGCTGGAACGCTGCCGCGAAGCCGGAATTCCTGTGGCCCACGAACCTGCCGCCGGTCCGGAAGGAAACGTGACCCTGGTGGGCGGCGGTCCGGGCGCCTTGGATCTCTTGACCGTCGGTGCCGTCGACGCCCTGCGGGATGCCGACGTCGTTTTTTACGATCGACTCGCGCCCTACCAGGAGCTTGCGGCACTGACGTCCGCCGACCTTGTGGACGTCGGAAAGCAGCCCGGGCACCACAAAGTGACGCAGCGTGACATCGAGAAACTGATGGTGGAAGCCGCACTGCTGGGCAAGAATGTGGTCCGCCTCAAGGGTGGCGACCCCTACGTGTTCGGACGCGGCGGCGAAGAAGTGGCAGCTTGTGTCGCGGCTGGTGTACCGGTACGTGTGATCTCCGGGGTTACGAGCGCCATCTCCGTTCCTGCCGCTGCCGGAATTCCGGTCACCCACAGGGAAGTAAGCCACATGTTCACGGTGGTTTCCGGTCACGCTCCCCTCACCGAGAAGGAGCACACCCACCTGGCGGGCCTCGGCGGAACCATCGTGGTCCTGATGGGCATCGGCACGCTCCCCCAGCTTGCCGCGGGACTCCGCCGTGCCGGCATGAAGCTGGACATGCCCATGGCAGTAGTGGAGCGCGGATACCGCCCCGGCCAACGCACCACCATCGCGGATCTGGGTACCATCGAAACGGCAGCCACCGGTTGCAGCAACCCGGCCGTGCTGGTCATCGGCGAGGTGGTCCGGGTGGCTGAAGCCAACCGCAATCATGCCGAAGCATCCGCTGAACTGAGCCGCCTCGCGGCTTCGCTCCTTGAAGCCTGAAGGTAGACCCATGACTGTTGCACACGATCTCGAAGCTGCTGCGACGTTGGCCGAGGCCACCGAAGCCGCTGAGCTGCCGCTGGATGGCTTTCGCATCGGCGTCACCTCACACCGCCGTTCCCGGGACCTCATCGAGGCCCTGGAACGCCGCGGTGCGAGCGTGCTCCACGCCCCCGCCTTGAAGATCGCTCCCGTCCAGGAGGACCTGGTCCTCATCGAGGACACGCGGACCATCATCGAGGCCAAACCTGACATCTGCATCGCCACCACGGCCTATGGCATGCGACGCTGGTGCGAGGCCGCGGATTCCTTCGGGATCGGCGAGCAACTGCTGGAGACACTGTCTGCCTGCCGGATGTTCGTCCGCGGCCCCAAGGCCCGCGGTGCCGTGCGCGCGGCGGGTCTTGCCGACGTCGGAATCAGCAGCGACGAAACCACCGCCACGCTGGTGGACATGCTCCTCGCGGAAGGAGTCCGCGGCAAGACCGTGGCCGTGCAGCTTCACGGCTACACGGATGTGCGCCAACTTGAGCGGCTGCGGATGTCCGGCGCGACGGTGCTGACCGTCACTCCTTACCGGTGGGTGAAACCTGACGGCGAGGACAAGCTGCCGCGCCTGATCGAAGCCGTGGTCGGCGGAAATCTGGACGTCCTGACGTTCACCAGCGCCCCGGCCGTGGATGCCATGTGGAGCACGGCGCACGAGATGGGCCTGTACCGCCAGCTCATCGAGGCCCTCAAGGGACCCGTGACTGTCGCGGCCGTGGGGCCGGTCACCGCCCAGCCACTGGTCGACGCCGGGCTGACGCCACTCATCCCGGACCGGTACCGCATGGGTGCCCTGATACGCCTGGTCACTGAGCACCTTTCCTTGAACCACGTGCGCCGCCTGGAGACCAGGAGCGCCACCATCGAGCTGCGTGGCCGTTGCCTGCGGATCAACGGTGAAGTGGTGGAATTGGCGCCTGCCCCGTTGCTGTTGCTGCGGGCCCTCTTGGGTGCCGGCGGCGCCGTGCTTTCCCGTGAAGCGTTGTCCGACCTGCTGGACCTCCGCGGTTCCGTGCACGCCTTGGACATGACGGTCAGCCGGCTGCGGTCCTCGCTGCCCGACGGCAAGCTCGTGGAGACCGTGGTGAAGCGCGGGTACCGCCTGCGGGCGTAGTCCTCTCTGCATCCCGCTGCGCCACCGTTCATTTCAGGCTGCCTTCACCAGGGGCAGTTCGTCCCAACGGGTGGTGTAGCGGGGGCTGAGCAGGCCCCGTTTCATGGACCAGTCCGGGCCGCCGCGGATGCCCGCATGCCCCAAGCCGATGGAGCCGCGGCCGTAGCGTTTGCTGACCTGTTCCAGGAGCGGCCCGATCCCCCGTTCCTCGTGGCGGTTCTCGAAGATCTCCAACGGTTTCTGGTTGCCCGTGGGCCGCAGGTCCGTGACCATGATCCCCGCCTTGGCGTACTTGGTCCCTTCCTGGAACTTGGGCACCAAGGCATGCGCGGCTTTGGTCAGGAGCACGGGATCCGACGTCGGCATGGGCAACCTGACGGTGACGGTGGGGAAGGATTTGTCGTTCGGGTTGTACACGGATGTTGCCGCGTAGGCCGTAAGCAGCTTGGCTTGGAGGTCGTGCTTCGCCAGGCGGGCACTGGCCATCTGGCCATAGACGCTGAGCACCTGCCGCAACTGCGCCGCCGTCGTAATCGGCGTCGAAAACGAGCGGGAGAAAATCAGCTGGTCCCGCCCGATCCGTTCCTCTTCCATGGGGATGCACGGCGTGCCCTGCAACTCCAGCACAGTACGCATCACCACGATCGAGAACTTGTCCCGGAGCTTCACGGGGTCCGCCCGCACCAAGTCCAGGATGGAGAAGATTCCGATGGCATTCAGCCTCTTGGTAAGCCGGGTGGCGATCCCCCAGATTTCGATGACGGACAGCCGTGCCATGAGCGCCTCTCGCTGATCGGCCGGCACGGAATCCCAGCGGCACACGCCATTGAACGCGGGATTGTGCTTGGCCCACTTATTGGCGAGCTTGGCGAGGGTCTTGGTGGGGGCGATGCCTACGCACACCGGAACGCCCACATGCTTGCGACACGCTTCCTTGATGGTCCGGCCCAGCTCCAGGAGGTTTTCCGGGCCGCCCTTGACCCCCAGGAACGCTTCATCGATGGAGTACACCTCCTGCCACGCCGAGTAGCGCCGCAAGAGTTCCATGACGCGCAGGCTGATATCTCCGTAGAGCTCGTAGTTGCTGGACATCGCTATGAGTCCCCACTCCTTGGCCCGCGGGGCGATCTTGAACCACGGGTCTCCTACGCCGATCCCGAGCTTCTTGGCCTCCGGTGACCGGGTCACCGCACAGCCGTCGTTGTTGGACAGGACGATCAGGGGTTTGCCCTCCAACGCTGGATTGAAGGCCCGCTCGGCTGATGCGTAGAAACAGTTGATGTCCACATGGGCGATCTCCTGCATCCGGCGCATGAGGGCTGGTTTGGACATCGGGCCCCCTTCCGGCGCTAGCAGATGACCCCGGCCTTCGGCTGGTTCAACACGGTATTTTTCGAACAAATATTCGAATGGTTCAACTGTACAGCGGGGCCACGACAAAGTAGCGGTCTTGTCTAAAACATAGATGAGTGTAAATATTTATAGGTGTCTATGTCTTTGGAACTGACCCCGGTTCAAGCGGTCGCCTGCTGCTCACCACTCGCCAGGGAGCCCCTGTCCGAAAGCGAAGCCGAGGGTGTCGCCCCGCTGTTGAAGGCACTGGCCGACCCCGTGCGGTTGCGGCTCATGTCCCTCGTTGCCTCCCATGAGGGCGGCGAGGCGTGCGTGTGCGACCTCAACGACGCCTTTGAGTTGTCGCAGCCCACCATCAGCCACCACCTGAAAGTGCTGCACGAGGTTGGGTTGCTGGATCGCGAGAAGCGTGGCGTGTGGGTTTACTACAAGGCCCGGACCGAGGCGTTGCAGAACCTGGCGGCACTGATCGGCGGGCAGGCCGGGTGAAGGATGTTCTGGCCCGGCGGGCCACGGCTGAGTTCATCGGCACTTCCCTGCTGGTGATGGCCGTGGTTGGGTCGGGCGTGATGGCCTCACGGCTGTCACCGAACGACGTCGGACTGCAGCTTTTGCAGAACAGCCTCGCCACCGGCGCCGCACTGCTCGCGCTGATCCTGGCACTCCAGCCGGTTTCGGCATCGTTCAACCCCGTGGTCACCCTGGTTGAACGGGTCCTCGGGGTCATCGATACCCGGACTGCGGCTGTGCTGGCCTCAGCACAGGTTCTTGGCGGTTTGTCCGGGACGGTCGCATCAAACCTGATGTTCGGGTTGGACGCGGTGTCCTTCGCTGCGCGTGACCGGTCCGGTCCGGGTCTGTGGCTGGCTGAAGTCATCGCTACCGCCGGGCTGCTGGTGGTGGTTTTCGGTTCCATCCGGTCCGGCAGGGCGGATCGGGTGGCGTTCGCCGTCGGCGGTTACATCGCAGCCGCCTACTGGTTCACCTCATCCACCAGCTTCGCCAACCCTGCAGTCACGATCGCCCGGACCATCACTGATACCTTCTCCGGGATCGCCCCAGCCTCCGCCCCGGGATTCATCCTGGCCCAACTCGCCGGCGGCGTTCTTGGGTTTGCCCTGGTCCGATTCCTCTACCCCATTCCCGGTGCTTCCGCGGATACCGCCGCTGACCGAAAAGTGCTCACGTGAGCAACAAGCCCTCTGTCCTGTTCGTCTGCGTCCACAATGCCGGCCGCTCCCAGATGGCCGCCGCCTACCTCACCACCCTTTCCGGCGGGGCCATTGAGGTCCGCTCTGCCGGCTCGCAGCCCGCCGAGCAGGTCAACCCGGCCGCCGTCGAAGCGATGGCCGAGGTGGGCATCGACATGTCAGCCGAGATCCCGAAAGTCCTCACCACCGAGGCTGTCCAGGACTCCGACGTCGTCATCACCATGGGCTGCGGCGACGAATGCCCCTACTTCCCCGGCAAACGCTACGAGGACTGGGGCCTCGAAGACCCGGCCGGAAAGGGCGTCGAATCCATTCGCCCGATCCGCGATGAAATTAAAGGCCGGGTGGAGTCGCTGATCGCTTCCCTGGATCGGCGCGCCTAACCGCTAATCAGCAGTTGCGGTTGAGAACTATTTACAAGACCGCAATCATCAAGCAAAGGATACGAATTATCCGAATCTGAGTATTGATACCACGGCAATTGTTGGTGGGATCGGGACTCAGGTGAGGAAGTAAATCGTTGGCTGCTGGTCATGGAAGTACCGTGAAGACGCTCTGCGGATACTGCGGTGTCGGCTGCGGCCTGGTTCTGGAGATCGGCAAGGATCCAAAGACGGGCGCAATCCGGGCGCTGAAGTCCACCGGCAACAAGGAGCATCCCACCAACTTCGGTCGGTTGTGCACGAAGGGCGCCACGACGGCGGACATGCTCGCCGCCCCTGGAAGGATGGAGAGCGCGTTCGTCCGGGCTTCCCGCGGCGAGGAACCACAGGCGATGGCCGTGGACCAAACCATCACCGAAACCGCGGCAAAGCTCCGCACGATCCTGGACGCGCATGGCCCGGATGCGATCTCCCTGTACGTCTCCGGGCAGATGTCCCTCGAGGCGCAGTACTTGGCGAACAAGCTGGCAAAGGGTTTCATCGGCACCAACCAGATCGAATCGAACTCCCGGCTGTGCATGGCCAGTGCGGGCTCGGGCTACAAGCTCTCGTTGGGCGCTGACGGCCCTCCGGGTTCGTACCAGGATTTCGACCAGGCCAACGTGTTCTTCGTGGCCGGGGCGAACATGGCGGATTGCCACCCGATCCTGTTCCTTCGCCTGATGGACCGGGTCAAGGCGGGGGCCAAGCTGATCGTCGTGGACCCGCGCCGCAATGCCACCGCCGACAAGGCCGATCTGTTCCTGCAGATCAAACCCGGCACGGACTTGTCCCTGCTTAATGGGCTGATGCACCTGCTGGTGGAGAATGGCCACACCGATCCCGAGTTCATCTCTGAATTCACTGAGGGGTGGGAGGCCATGCCGGAGTTCCTGGCCGACTACACCCCGGCGAAGGTCGCCGAAACCACCGGCATTCCCGAAACCGATATCCGGCAGGCCGCCCAGTGGATCGGTGAGGCCGGTGAGTGGATGAGCTGCTGGACCATGGGCCTGAACCAGAGCACCCACGGGACGTGGAACACCAACGCGATCGTCAACCTCCACCTGGCCACCGGAGCGATCTGCCGGCCCGGGAGCGGGCCGTTCTCCCTCACCGGGCAGCCCAACGCGATGGGCGGCCGCGAGATGGGCTACATGGGCCCTGGACTCCCTGGGCAGCGCTCAGCCATTGTTGACGCTGACCGAGAGTTCGTCGAAAAGGCCTGGGGCGTCCCTGCCGGCACCATCCGCACCGAGACCGGTGGCGGAACCATCGACATGTTCCAGCGTATGGCCGAGGGCCAGATCAAGGCGTGCTGGATTATCTGCACCAACCCGGTTGCAACGGTCGCGAACCGGAAGACGGTTCTTGCCGGGCTCGAAGCCGCGGAGCTGGTGATCACCCAGGACGCGTTCCGCGAAACCGAAACCAACGACTACGCCGACGTCGTGCTGCCCGCCTCGCTGTGGACCGAGTCCGAGGGCGTCATGATCAACTCCGAACGCAACCTGACGTTGTTCCAACCAGGTGTTGAAGCACCGGGACAGTCTCTGCCGGACTGGCAGATCATTGCCCGCATCGCCTGCGAGATGGGCTTCGCTGAAGCTTTCAGTTACGCCAGCGCCGAGGAGGTCTTCGAGGAGATCAAAGGATTCTGGAACCCCAAGACCGGGTACGACCTTCGTGGAGTGAGCTACGCCCGGCTTCGCGAAACCCCGGTGCAGTGGCCGGCGGCCACGGCCGAGGGCAGCGGCCGGAACCCCATCCGCTACCTCAACGACGGGATCAGCCAAAAACTGCTCGTCCGTGAAGATGGCAGCACTCCGCGACTGGCGTTCCCGACGGCGACCGGCCGGGCCTCGTTCTTCGCCCGCCCGCACATGGACGCGAAGGAAATGCCCGACGACGACTACCCCATCCTGCTCAACACCGGACGCCTCGCGCATCAATGGCACACCATGACCAAAACCGGCAAGGTCGCCAAACTCAACAAACTCAACCCCGGTCCGTTCGTCGAAATCCACCCCGAGGACGCCGAACGGCTCGGCATCGTCGACAAAGACAGCGTCGAGGTCGCGTCCCGCCGCGGGCGGGCGGTCCTTCCCGCCGTCGTGACCGACCGCGTCCGTCCCGGGAACTGTTTCGCACCGTTCCACTGGAACGATGCCTTCGGCGAATACCTGTCCATCAACGCCGTCACCAACGACGCAATCGACCCCATCTCCCAACAACCCGAATTCAAAGCCTGCGCCGTGGTCCTGACCAAGGTCAAGACCAGCACACCCGCCGTCCCCGCAGACACGGCAGCCCCGTCCGTGCCGGCTGCGGCAGAGGCCAGAGTGCCGGCAGCGCCACCGAACACACCCGGCCAGACCTCGGCCATGGAGGTATCAGCAGTGACACAAGGACAAGTGCTCTCACGGATCCTGGGACACGAACCCGCACCGGCTCCCGCGTTTACCGCGACCGAGCAGGCCTACCTGTCCGGTATGCTTGCCGCGCTGAACGCCGGCGCCGCCAACCTCACGCACGGCGCACCTGCACTGCCAGCCAACGCCCCGTTCGCGCCGGAGACGCGGATGTTCATCGACGGCATGCTCGCCGGCATGTACTCCCGCTCCCCCGTCCCCGGCGGGACCTTGGAACTCTCATCCCCAGCCGCGCCCGCCGCTGTTGGCAACACCTCCGGTGCCGCTGCGGCGGCACCAGCAACCGTCTCCCCGCCGGCAGCCGCCGGAACCCCTGACGCTTCCGAGCCTCCGGTTCTGGTGGTGTGGGCATCACAGACCGGCAACGCCGAAGAGTTCGCCGCCCAATGCGCCACGGAACTCACCGCATCGGGCCGGCCAGCGGATCTGCGCTGCATGGACGACGTCGATGTGGTCACTTTGGCCTCGGTTGCGGAACTGCTGGTGGTTACCAGCACCACGGGCGACGGCGAAGCCCCCGACAACGGTTCCTCGTTCTGGGACGCGATCAGCGCCGAGACCGCCCCCACACTTGCCGGAACCCGGTACAGCGTCCTGGGTTTCGGGGACTCCAGCTACGACGATTTCTGCGGCTACGCCCGCAAGCTCGACACCCGACTGGCCGAGCTCGGTGCCACCAGAATGGCTCCCCGCACCGACTGCGAGCCGGACTTCGAGGAACCCGCCGGAGCGTGGCTGGCAACCATCCAGACCGCTTTGACCGCCGAGGCGCCTGAGTCCGCACAGGCGAAGCACCCTGTGTCTGTGGGAGCACCCGATACCGGCGCCAACGTTGCCGTTGCGCCCGTGAGAGCTCCCAAACCCATCCCCCACCTGGTCGAACCCGGATCTCCGGAACCATCCGGGTATACACGCAAGGCTCCGCTGTCTACGTTGCTTGTCCGCAATGAGCTGCTGAGCCGCCCCGGCGCGTCCAAGGACGTGCGCCAGTTCGGCTTCCACCTCCCAGACGGCTCTCTCACCTACGAAGCCGGCGATGCCCTTGGCGTCTGGCCGCGGAACAACCCACGCCTCGTCATCGAATGGCTCAACCTCACGGCCCTGGACGCAGCCACGCCGGTGACCTTGCCCGACCACGGGACCATGTCCTTGGAGATCGCCCTGCGGGAACGGCTGGACATCACGAAAATCACCCCGGACTTCCTGCGCTTTGTCCTGGACCGCACCCACGACGCGGACCTCGCCTCACTCCTGCGCCCGGAAAACAAGAAAGCCCTCACCGAATGGCTCTGGGCCCGGCAACCGGCGGACGTCCTCAAAAGCCTCGACGTCAAGGCAACGGCAGAGGAGTGGCTGACCGTGCTTAAACCCCTGCAGCCGCGGCTGTACTCGATCTCCTCCAGCCCCAGGACTGACCCCCGTGAGGTCCAACTCACGGTCTCCGCGGTGCGGTATGGCTGCGAAGGCACGCCCCGGCACGGGGTCTGCTCGACGTTCCTGGCGGACCACCTTGAAGACGACAACGTCTCCATCTACATCCAGAAGGCCTCAAGCTTCCGTCCGCCAGCGGGCCGGGAGACACCGATGATCATGGTTGGACCCGGAACCGGCATCGCACCGTTCCGCGGGTTCCTCCACGACAGGCGCGCCCAAGGCCACACCGGACCCAACTGGCTGTTCTTCGGCGAACAACACGCCGAAACCGACTTCTACTACAAAGACGAAATCTCCGCCATGCACGCCGACGGGTTCCTCACCCGCCTGGATCTCGCGTTCTCCCGCGACCAGGCCGAGAAAATCTACGTCCAGGACCGCATGCGCGAACACGGCGCCGAACTCTGGAAATGGCTCGAATCGGGGGCGCACTTCTACGTCTGCGGAGACGCCAGCCGGATGGCCAAAGACGTCGACAAAACCCTCACGGAAATCGCAGCCGCGCACGGCGGCATCTCCGAAATCGAAGCCAAGGGCTACGTCAAGAACCTCGCAGCCCAGAAACGCTACCTGCGGGATGTGTACTGATCAGATCAGTCACATTCGAATTTACGGACTCTTGGCTTGGTTTGAACCGCATATCAGGGAATATTCTGGTCTTATGGCCAAAATACGAGTCGCTGAAGCAGCGCGCTTCCTCGGTGTCAGTGACGACACTGTCCGGCGTTGGACCGAAAACGGGATCCTGACGCCAACCAAGGACGAGTCCGGCCGCCTCGCGGTGGACGGACTTGAGCTCGCAACCCTGGCCCGGGAACAGGCGCAGCTACCTGATGACCCCACCAAGATCGGCAGTTCTGCCCGCAACCGGTTCGTCGGACTGGTTACCGGCATCACGGCGGACAAGGTCATGGCGCAGGTAGAGCTTCAGTGCGGCCCCTTTCGGGTCGTGTCCCTCATGAGCAGCGAAGCCGTCCGTGAACTCGGACTGGAACTTGGTTCAGTGGCCACCGCCGTGGTCAAAGCCACCACAGTCATCATCGAAACACCCCAAGGAAAGAGCATCATATGAGGATCGCCCCCAAGACCATCACTACGCTGTTCGCCGCAGGCGCGCTCGTCGCAGGCCTTGCAGGCTGCGGCGGAGGAAACGCCACCCCGGCCGCATCCGGCACGGCCACCGCCACCGAAAGCGCCAAGCTCTCCGGAACCGTTACCGTGTTCGCCGCTGCGTCGCTGAAGTCCACGTTCACCAAGATCGCTTCGGACTTCGAGGCCGCCAACCCGGGCACCAAGGTCACGCTGAACTTCGCAGGTTCCTCGGACCTGGTCACCCAGATCACCCAGGGTGCCCCGGCCGACGTCTTCGCCTCGGCCGACACCAAGAACATGACCAAGCTCACCGATGCGAAGCTCGTCGACGGGACTGCGACCAACTTCGCCACGAACGTCCTGGAGATCGCCGTTCCGCCGTCGAACCCGGCCAACATCGCAGGGTTCGCCGACCTCGCCAAGTCCGGCGTCAAGGTAGTCGTCTGTGCCCCGCAGGTCCCCTGTGGCTCAGCGACTGAGACCATCGAAAAGGCCACGGGCACCACGCTGACCCCGGTCAGTGAAGAGTCCTCCGTCACCGATGTCCTGGGCAAGGTCACCTCGCAGGAGGCCGACGCCGGACTGGTCTACGTCACGGACGTCAAGACCGCTGGCGACAAGGTCAAGGGCATCCCCTTCCCCGAATCGGACAAGGCCGTGAACACCTACCCGATCGCAACGGTCGGGGCCAGCAAGAACAAGGACCTGGCCAAGGCCTTCATCGCGGCCGTAACCAGCGCAGAAGGCAAGAAGGTCCTCACCGACGCAGGCTTCGGCACCCCGTAGACTGCACGGATGCCATCACGCCGCAGGACCGGGTACACCGGCATCCCACCATGGATCTACGCCATCGCGGCAGCAGGCGGACTCTTCGTTCTGCTGCCGCTGGTGGCCATGGTGGCCAAGGTCAATTGGACCCAGTTCGTTCCCCTCATCACCTCGGAGTCGTCGCTGACCGCCTTGGGCCTGAGCCTGCGTACGTCCGCTGCCAGCACGCTCCTGTGCATCGTTCTCGGCGTTCCGCTGGCGCTGGTACTCGCCCGGGGAAGCTTTCCCGGGCAACGCCTGCTGCGGGCTTTTGTCTTGCTGCCGCTCGTCCTGCCGCCCGTGGTGGGAGGCATCGCCCTGCTCTACACCTTCGGCCGCCAAGGACTCCTCGGAAGGACCCTGGAAGTAGCGGGAATCCAGATAGCGTTCTCCACCACCGCGGTGGTCCTCGCCCAGACGTTCGTGGCGCTGCCGTTCCTGGTGGTCAGCCTCGAAGGCGCCCTGCGCACGGCGGGAACCAAATACGAGGCCGTCGCCGCCACTCTCGGTGCCCGTCCCACCACGGTGCTGCGGCGGGTGAGCATTCCGCTCGTCCTGCCAGGACTGGCCTCGGGCGCCGTGCTGTCCTTCGCCCGCTGCCTCGGCGAATTCGGCGCCACCCTGACATTCGCCGGCAGCCTGCAGGGAGTCACGCGCACTCTCCCCCTGGAGATCTACTTGCAACGCGAAACTGACGCCGATGCCGCGGTCGCACTCTCCCTCGTACTGGTAGCGGTGGCCGTCGCCGTCGTCGGGCTTTCCTACCGGCGCTACCGCACCCAACCCGTCACCGAGGCAGCTACGGCATGACCTTCACCCTGAACGTGGCCTTGAAGGCCCGCAACTTCGACGTTTCGCTGAACATCGGTCCGGCCGAAACGGTCGCCGTCCTGGGTCCCAACGGGGCGGGCAAATCCACGCTCCTGGGGATCACGGCCGGCTTGCTCCGGCCGGATACCGGCTACGCGGAGATCGGTGCAAGGACCCTGTTCGACATCGACGGCGGCACCTTCACGCCGCCGCACGCCCGCGGCACCGCCTTGCTCGCCCAGGAGTCGCTGCTCTTTCCGCACCTGACCGTCGTGGACAATGTTGCCTTCGGACCCCGCGCAGCCGGGGCGTCCCGCAAGGAAGCCCACCAGATTGCGCAGCATTGGCTGGGCGAGGTTGACGCCGTCGAATTCGCCGCCAGGCGTCCCGGCCAACTCTCCGGCGGCCAGGCCCAGCGTGTCGCCGTTGCCCGGGCATTGGCCACCAATCCGGAGCTGCTCCTCCTCGACGAACCCATGGCCGCGTTGGACATACACGCCGCTCCCCTGCTGCGGCGCCTGCTCAAGCGGGTGCTCGCAGACCGCAAGGCCATCATCATCACCCACGACATCCTTGACGCCCTCATGCTCGCCGACCGGGTGGTGGTACTCGAGGACGGCCATATCATCGAACAGGGCCCTACCCGCGAAATCCTCGAGCGTCCGCGCAGCCGGTTTGCCGCGGGACTGTCCGGCCTGAACTTGCTCACCGGCACCATCACCGAATCCGGCCTGGCTACGGATGACGGCCTGGAGATCGCCGGACAACGCGAAGACGCGGCCTTCCCCGGCAACCCCGGAGCCGCAGCCTTTCCGCCGTCGGCTGTCTCGATCTACGCAACGGCCGGGCACGGCAGCCCCCGGAACTCGTTCAAGGTCACCATCACGGACCTCGAACCCCACGGAGACCTGATCCGTGTCCGGGCAGGACACCTCGCCGCAGATGTCACACCGGCAGCGTCCGCGGAACTCGGCCTGGCACCTGGATCAGAGGCCTATTTTGTCATCAAGGCCACGGCGATCACGGTCTACGCGGCCTGACGGACACCTATTCGTCCACGGCGATCATCACATCGGATGCCTTAACCACGGCGTAGGCTTCGCCGCCCACCGCCAAGCCAAGCTCGTCCACTGCCTCGTTGGTGATCGATGCGGTGATCACCGAGCCTTCAATCTGGATGCGAACGTGGGCCGTGGTGGCTCCCTTGGTGATCTCCGTGATGGTGCCCTTGAGGCGGTTGCGGGCGCTGATTTTCATGGGAGTCCTCCTAGGTTGTCCGCGGCGTGAGTTCGTCCGGAGTGTTCAGTGTAGTCCCCCACTCACGGAACGAACCGGTACCCCATCCCTGGCTCCGTGATCAGGTGGCGGGGATTGCCGGGCTCAGCTTCAAGCTTGCGACGGAGCTGGGCCATGTACACGCGGAGGTAGTTCCCTTCCTTGGCATAGGACGGCCCCCACACCTCGTTGAGGAGTTGCTGCTGCGTGATCAGCTTGTCCGGGTTGCGGACCAGGATGTCCAGGATGTTCCACTCCGTAGGAGTCATCCTGATGTCTTGGCCTTCCCTGCTGACCCGCTTCTTGGCGAGGTCCACGGTGAACGATCCCGTTTCGACCACCGGAAACTCCGGACCGGCTTCGTTGCTGCGCCGAAGGATCGCCCGTAACCGGGCCAGCAGCTCATCGAGGCCAAACGGCTTGGTGATGTAGTCGTCCGCTCCGGCATCGAGGGCCTCCACCTTATCGTTGGAGCCGTGCCGCGCGGACAGCACCAGGATAGGGACGCTGCTCCACTGCCGCAGCCGTTCGATGACGGCGGTGCCGTCCATGTCCGGCAAGCCAAGGTCGAGGATCACGACGGCGACAGGCCGTTGGGCGGCAACGTGCAGGGCCGCTTCGCCGTCGGCAGCTGTGGCCACGGCATAGCCGTGGGCTTTGAGCGTGATGCCGAGGGCCCGCAGCAAATGGGGATCGTCATCCACCACCAGGATGTTGTTCACTGCAGCCCTTCCTTGGCTGGCAACGGCGGAGTGTGATGGCGGTGGAGCAGCACTGATCGTGCCTCCATGGGAGCCTGGCCGGTGGGATGGACAAACAACGAGCCGGTGGAGAGTGGCAGCCGGAGCACCATGGTCAAGCCACCGCCCGGGGTTTCCTCAGCAGTGAGTGTTCCAGCCATGGCTTCGATAAACCCCTTGGCTACGGCCAGGCCCAGGCCAACGCCGGTGGCCGCGGGTACATCATCCAGGCGCTGGAAGGGCTGGAACATCTGCAGGACGTTGGCCGCTGGAACACCCTGCCCGTGGTCGATGACGCGCAGCTCACCGGCAGGTCGCCCGTTCAGTGCCACGGTGCTCAGTCCGCCGGCCGCGCCCACCACCACGATGTCTGTGTTGGGCGCGTACTTGACGGCGTTTTCCACGATGTTGGCGATCACCCGTTCCAGCATGCCGGCGTCGGCTTCCACCTCCGGCATGTTGGCAGGAAGGTCCACCCGCACTGTACCCGCGGGAACTCCATGGAGGGATGCGGGTATTACCTCGGACCAGCGCACCGGCTTCAGCAGCGGGGTCACGGAGTCGGAGGTTATCCGGGACATGTCCAGCAGGTTTCCCACCAGGACGTCCAGGCGGTCCGAGCATTCATCGATGGTGGCCAGCAGGTCCTGTTCTTCATCCTTGGTGTACGTGACGCCAGGTTGGCGCAATCCACCAACGGCCAGCTTGATCCCGGCCAAGGGAGTGCGGAGGTCGTGGGAAACCGCCCGAAGGATGGACGTGCGCATGCTGTTGCTCTCGGCCAGGCGCACCACTTCCCGTCGGCTTGCTGCCAGTTGGCGACGTTCCAGCAAGGCCGCAAGATGTGCCCCGAAGGCCCCCAGGAGGCGCCTGTCGCTGGCAGGCAGGGCCCTTCCGGTGAGGACCAGGCGCGTGCCGGCGTCGATCTGTTCCACGGTCTCCACAGAATCCGGAGCGGGAGAAACCGCTGGCGAGCCCGAAAGAGAAGGCCCGGGGGAACCCGCAGGGGGTTGCCCTGACCCGGATTCCGCTGGCCCTGATTCTGCTGCCGCAGTGAGGCGCCACCGTTGTGTGTCGGCGCTTTCGCCGGTGGTATCAGGGTCTGCGGCCGCGGTATACAGTGCCGCCCGCCGAACCTGGAACACCGCCGTCGCTTGCTCCAACAGGCCTTGCACGGGGTCCTCCGCAACGGAGGCCCCGCGGGTCAGGTCGCCCAACGTCTCGGCCTCCGCGCGGGCGCGCGAGGCTTCCTTGGACCGACGCGCCGAGCGGTCCACCACTACGGCCACGGCCGTGGAAACACCGGCAAAGACCAGCAGGGCCAGCAGGTTTTGGGGATCGCTGATGGTCAGGGTTCCCAAGGGAGGGACGGAGAAGTAGTTCAGCAGCAGGCTGCTCCACAGCGCACCGAGCAGGGCTGGCCAGAGCCCGCCAACCAACGCCACCACTACGGAACCGGTGAGCTGGATCAGTGCGGCGGTGGCGATGTTGTGGGTGGGGCTGGCCGCCAACAGCACCTGCACCAGCACGGGCAGCACCACGGCCAGCACAAATCCGATGCCAACCCGCATCCGGCCCAGATCACCTTGGCGAGGGCGTTCCCGGCCGCGGCCCCCGAGGGGATGCGAAACCATGTGGACATCGATATCGCCCGACTCACGGACCACTTTGTTGCCTACTCCGCCAAACAAGCGCCCCGGCAACGACTTCCGTCGCGAAACCCCCACCACGATCTGCGTGGCATTGACGCTGCGGGCAAAGTCCAGCAAGGCCGTGGCCGGGTCCTCCCCCGTCACAGTGTGATAGCTGCCGCCCAGGTCCTTGACCAGGGTGCGTTGTGTCCGCAGGTCCTTGGGCGACTCCGTGGCCAAGCCGTCCGAGGCCCGGACGTGGACGGCCAGGAGGTCCCCGCCATTGACCCGCTTGAGGATGCGGGCTGCCCGCCGGATCAAGACCTCACCCTCGGGTCCCCCCGTGAGCCCCACCACGATCCGTTCCCTGGCCGGCCAGCTTGCCTCAATGCGGTTCTCGGCCCGGTAGCGTGCCAGGCCTTCGTCCACCCTGTCCGCCAGCCACAACAGTGCCAACTCGCGCAATGCCGTGAGGTTGCCCAGGCGGAAGTAGTTGGACAGGGCGGCATCGATCTTGTCCGCCGCATAGATCCGTCCGTCGCCGAGCCGCTGGCGGAGAAGCTCCGGCGAAATGTCCACCAGATGGATCTGGGAGGCCTTCCGGACCACGTCATCAGGCACGGTTTCGGCCTGCTTCACCTCGGTGATGGCAGTGACCACGTCGCCCAGGGATGCCAGGTGCTGGACATTGACGGTGGACAGGACATCGATGCCTGCGTCGAGCAGTTGCTCGACGTCCTGCCAGCGCTTCGGGTTCCGGCTGCCGGGCACGTTCGAATGGGCATATTCATCCACGACGGCGGTGTGCGGCCTGCGTGCCAGGACGGCGTCGACGTCGAGCTCCTCGAAGGAGGTTCCCCGGTAATCCATGGCCTTCGACGGAAGGACCTCCAGCCCATCCAGCAGGGCGCGTGTCTCCATCCGACCGTGGTCCATGGCGAAAGCCACGGCCACGTCCTCGCCCCGGCCTTTCAGGCGGTGGGCTTCCTCGAGCATGGCGTAGGTCTTCCCGACGCCCGGGGCGGCCCCCAGGAAAATGCGCAGCGTACCCCTTGCCATGACGTCATTCTTTCACTCGGTGAACCATTGGTTACTTGCTTCCGGCCGCGGCCACGCCGAGGTTCAACGCGGCGACGTTGACGCTTGGCTGGCCCAGGAAGGCCACCACGCCGGAACTCGTGCGCGCCTCCACCATGGACCGTACAGAGCCCTCGGGCAGCCCGTGGGCCCGGGCCACCCTCGGGACCTGCAGCATGGCATAGTCCACGGAGATCTCCGGATCAAGGCCCGATCCCGACGCCGTCACGGCATCGGCCGGGACCTGGGAGGGTGCCACGTCCTCGCCCGCAGCCACGGCGTTCCGGTTGGCCGTCACCGCGTCCTGCAGCTCTTGCTCGTTGGGACCCAGGTTGCTCGCGGACGATGTGGCCGCATCCCAGCCGACCGCCGACGGCCGTGCATGGAACCACCCAGGGTCCTGCACGCCGTCCGCGGTGGCGGCCACCTGCGCCAGCAGCGCCGAGGCAGCCGGCCGCCCTTCGGCGTCGTGAATAACCGAACCATTTGCTTGGAACGGTGCCGTCAGTTGGCCCGCGCCGAACACGGCGAGTGGGTAGGCGACACCGAGCACAACGGTGGCCAGCACCAGGAAGCGCAGGGCTGTTGCTGCTTGCCGGACGTAACCAGTGAGCGTCTTCATGGGGGCCTCCTAAGCCATGCCGGGGATGAGGGCGATGAGCATGTCAATGAGTTTGATGCCGATGAACGGCGCCACCAGGCCTCCCAGTCCATAGACCAAGAGGTTCCTGCCCAGTGCCTGGCTCGCCGAAACCGCACGGTACTTCACGCCACGCAGCGCCAACGGCACGAGGGCCACGATGATCAGCGCGTTGAAGATGACTGCGGAAAGAATGGCCGAGGCAGGCGTGGCCAGTCCCATGATGTTGAGCAGGCCCAGTCCCGGGAACGCCGCCGTGAAGAGGGCCGGGACAATCGCGAAGTACTTGGCAACATCGTTGGCCACGGAGAATGTAGTGAGGGCTCCGCGGGTGATCAGCAATTGTTTGCCGATGCCCACGATGTTGATGAGCTTGGTGGGATCCGAGTCCAGGTCCACCATGTTCGCCGCTTCCTTGGCGGCGGGTGTGCCGGAGTTCATGGCGACCCCTACGTCGGCAGCGGCGAGCGCCGGGGCATCGTTGGTTCCGTCGCCGGTCATGGCCACAAGCCGGCCCTGTTCCTGTTCGCGGCGGATGACCTCGAGTTTGTCCTCGGGGGTGGCTTCGGCCACGAAATCGTCCACGCCTGCTTCGGCGGCAATGGCTGCTGCGGTCACGGGGTTGTCGCCGGTGATCATGACCGTGCGGATGCCCATCTTCCGCAGTTCAGCGAAGCGTGCTGTCATGCCCGGCTTGACCACATCCGCAAGGTGGACGGTTCCCAGGACCCGGGCTCCGCCGTCGTGGTTCTTCTCGGCGACCAGCAGCGGGGTCCCGCCGCTGGCTGAGATCCGGCGTACGGCCTCATCAACGTCAGCGGGCACGGCGCCGCCGGCCTCAGTCACAAAGGCAGCAACCGCGGCGGAAGCACCTTTCCGGAGCATCCGTCCGCCTGTATCCAAGCCGCTCATGCGGGTGCTGGCGCTGAACTGCACCACCTCGAGCGCGCTGTCCGCAGCCTGGAGTTCTTCCAGCCCCGGGCCGTTGCTTCCGCACCCATCAGCCAGTTCCACAATGGACCGACCCTCAGGCGTTTCATCCGCGAGGCTGGACAGCCGGGCGGCTTCGACCAGGTCCTGCCGGCCAACGTTCGACGCCGGGCGGAACTCCACGGCGCGACGGTTGCCGAACGTGATGGTCCCCGTCTTATCGAGCAGCAGGGCGGTGATGTCACCAGCCGTCTCGACCGCGCGTCCCGAGGTTGCCAGCACGTTGTGCTGGACGAGCCGGTCCATGCCGGCAATCCCGATGGCCGGCACCAACGCACCAATCGTGGTGGGGATGAGGCACACCAGCAACGCTGTGAGCACAATGGGCGACGGCGTGGAACCGGCGAGCGAGGCGAACGGGGCAAGGCTCATGGTCACGATGAGGAAAACCACGGTCAGGGAGACCAGGAGAACGTGGAGGGCCACCTCGTTGGGCGTCTTCTGCCGCACGGCACCCTCCACGAGTTTGATCATGCGGTCAATGAAGGTTTCGCCGGGTTCGGCCGAGATCCGGACCACGATCCGGTCGGAGAGGACCCGCGTTCCGCCGGTCACCGAGGACCGGTCGCCGCCGGACTCCCGGATCACCGGAGCGGACTCACCTGTAATGGTGGATTCGTCCACGCTCGCCAGGCCTTCGATGATCTCTCCGTCCGAAGGGATGACATCGCCGGCCTCGCACACCACCGTGTCGTTGAGCCGGAGTTCGGTTCCTGGAACTTCCCTGATGGTGCCGTCCGCTGAACGGACCTTGGCCATGACGCCCTCCCGGCTGGCGCGCAGGCTGTCCGCCTGGGCCTTTCCGCGTCCTTCGGCGATGGCCTCGGACAACGTGCCGAACAGAACGGTCAGCCACAACCACAGCGTGATGGCGATGCTGAAGACCGCGGGCCGCGCCACGCAGATCAGTGTGCAGAGGGCCGCCCCCACCCACACCGTGAACATGACCGGTGAATGCAGCATCTGGCGCGGGGCCAGTTTCCGGAAGGCTACGGGCAGGGCCTCGCGTACTGCCGTGAGCGTGAGCCTGGCGGGCGCTTTGGTGTGGTGTTTGTGTTCGCCGGGCGTTCCCAGCGGGTTGCCGTCGGCAAGTGTAGCCGTGGCGGCTTCCGTCAATGACTTGGTCATGCGACGAGTCCTTCTGCGAGGGGGCCCAGGGCCAGGGCCGGGAAGTAGCTGAGCGCGGTGAGGATGACGGTGACTGCCATCAGGAGGGACCCGAACAGCAGACCGTGCGTTGGTACGGTTCCCGACGACGCGGGCACGTGGTGTTGCCTTGCCAAGGAACCGGCGAGCGCCAGGACCAGGGCGATGGGCAGGAAGCGTCCGAACAGTATGGCCAGGCCCAGCATGGTGGACAGGTAGGGTCCGGAACTCGTGATGCCGCCGAACGCGGAGCCGTTGTTATTGGCACCAGAGGTGAAGGCGTACAGGACTTCGCTGAACTGGTGCGGGCCGGAGGCCGGGGCGTTGGCCATGATTCCGGGCAGGAGGACGGTGATGGCTGCGAAGACCAGGACCAGCGTGGGCGTGACCAAAATATAGAGGGCCGCCAGCTTCATTTCGCGTGGGCCGATCTTCTTGCCCAGGAACTCTGGTGTCCGGCCCACCATCAGTCCGGCGATGAACACGGCGATGATGGCCAGCATGAGCATGCCGTACAGTCCTGAGCCGGTGCCGCCGGGAGCCACCTCGCCGAGCATCATGTTGACCATGGCCACACCTCCGGCCAAGGGTGGCAGCGAGTCGTGTGCGGCGTTGACTGCGCCCGTGGAGGTCAAGGTGGTGGAGGCGGCGAACAAAGCGCTCGACGCCGGTCCAAGACGCTGTTCGAAACCCTCGCCCAGGCCGCCGGCAGCCGCCGTCGCGGTACCTTGTCCGGCAGCAACCGCAGCGCCCATGAGCAGCGTGGAACCCAGCCACAGGGCGCCCATGACGCCCGCAACGGTGAATCCCTGGCGTTGGTCACCCACCATCCGCCCATAGGTGTACGGCAGGGCAGACGGAATGAGCAGGATCAGGAACACCTGGAACAGGCTGGTGAAGGCGTTCGGGTTTTCGAAGGGGTGGGCGGAGTTGGCGTTGAAATAGCCGCCACCGTTGGTCCCCAGGACCTTGATGGCCTCTTGTGAGGCTATGGGACCACCGGGGATGGTTTGGCTG
The DNA here is from genome assembly GCF_044769205.1 of Paenarthrobacter sp. NPDC090520. NCBI lineage: Bacteria > Bacillati > Actinomycetota > Actinomycetes > Micrococcales > Micrococcaceae > Paenarthrobacter > Paenarthrobacter sp. NPDC090520. The sequence goes on along the minus strand of NZ_JBIVXM010000006.1, from coordinate 103,192 downwards.
ACACCCATGGCCGCGTTGGTGACATCAGCGGACCAGAAGTTCTGCACCACGCCGCCAAGCACCAGCACCACCGCACCGATGGTGGCCAAAGGCAGGAGGAGCCGGAACGTGGTCCGGGCAAGGTCTACCCAGAAGTTGCCGAGTTTGTCCGTGCGGGTTCGGGTGATGCCCCGGATGAGGGCGGCAACCACAACGATGCCCACGGCCGCGGAGAGGAAGTTTTGTACCGCCAGGAGGCACATCTGGACGAATATCCCCACGGTGGACTCGGGGACGTAGGTTTGCCAGTTGGTGTTCGTCACGAAGGAGATCGCGGTGTTCATGGCCACCCACGGATCCACGGGAGTTGAGGGCCCCGTTCCCGGGATGATGCCTTGGAGCCGCTGCAGCAGGAAGACCGCCAGGATGGACACCGCGGAGAACACCAGGACGCTGCGCAAGTACACAGACCATCCTTGTTCGGCGGTGCGGTCCACTCCGGCCAGGCGATAGAACATGTTCTCTGCGCGCGAGGATGTGGTCCCGGCGAGCACCCGTTCGATGTAGATGCCAAGGGGCTTATGCAGCAGGACCAGGACCACCAACAGCACGGCAACCTGGGTCAGGAAGGAGAGGGTATTGAAGACCACCCCGGATCACCACTTTTCCGGATTGACCAAGACAGCTACCAGGTACCCGAGGAGCACCAGTCCGGCCACGAGCAGGCCGATCCAGATCACAGCGTCGATAGTCACCGCCCACTCACCGGCCCGTCCTTGTCGATCATCCGGCCCAATAAATGGGCAACCCACATCACGGTTCCCATGGACACCATGAGAATCCCCACAACAGCCAGGTCGGCCACTGGAACGTCCTTTCATCAGGTCCCGTTTGCGGGACAGATGAAAGTCAACTCCTCAAAAACCGGCCACTTGCCGTTCCTTACGGTTCCTTAACGCGGCAGGCGCAGATCTTGACGCGTTCTTAACGCCCAGCACCCAACTGGGTCGCAGTTAAGCGCGTTCTGACGGTTCAAAACGCGCTTAACTGCGACCCAGTTGGGTGGGGTGGCTACTTCTTGTGGACCAGGTAGATGGCGCCGGTGGTGACGTCTTCTTCGAGGGCTTCGAGGGTGCGGCCGCGGGTTTCCGGGACCTGCGTGTAGATGAAGATCAACGCCAGGATTCCCACCACGCCGAACAGGAAGAACGTTCCGGTGATGCCGACGCCGGCCACGAGCGTGGGGAAGAACAGGCCAAGGAGGGCGTTGGCGATCCAGAGGCAGAACACCGAGAGGCCAATGGCGAAGCCGCGGACATGGAGCGGGAAGATCTCGGACAGCATCACCCATACGGCGATGTTGAGGAAGGTCTGCATGGAGCCCACGAACGCCACCACCAGGAACAGGATCACGAACGGACGGGCAGCATTGCCAACCGGCAGGACGATCGACGCGATACCAATGAGGAAGTGGCAGATGGTGGTCAGGGTGAAGCCGAGGAGCAGCGTGGTGCGGCGGTTGACGCGCTGCATCAACGTCAGGGCGATGACACCACCCACGACGGCGATCACACCGGGCGCGATGTTTGCGATCAGGGCGGCGCTGGAATCGAAACCGGCTTCCACCAGGACGGACTGGCCGTAGTACATGATCGAGTTGATGCCGGTCAGCTGCTGGGCAACGCCCAGCCCGATGCCCACCAGGATAATGCGGAGGATCCATTTGTCCTTGAGGGCCGCCCAGGACGTTGCCTTGGAGGCTTTCTCTTCGTCCGCGAGGTGCTTGACGTCGGCCATCTCGGCTTCGGCGCGTTCCTCGGAGCGGATGGTCTTCAGGACAGCCAACGCCTCGCGGGTGCGGCCCTTGGAGATGAGCCAACGCGGCGATTCGGGCATCCTGAGCATGCCGAAGAACAAGGCGATGGCGGGCAGGGCTGCCACGGCGAGCATGATGCGCCACACTCCGCCGAATTCACCCCAGATGTTGCCGATGATGGCGTTGACCACGAACGCGGCGAGCTGGCCGATGACGATCATGAGTTCGTTGCGCCCGGCCAGGGATCCACGGATTTCGTAGGGCGCAAGCTCCGCCAGGAAGACCGGCACAACGGTTGAGGCGCCACCCACGGCCAGGCCCAGGATGATCCGGCCCAGCACCATGACTTCGAAACTTGGCGCGAAGACGCAGGCAATGGTTCCGACGAAGAACAGCGTTGCCAGGAGGATGATGGTCTTCCGCCGCCCCCACCCGTCGGAAAGCCTTCCTCCGGCCACAGCGCCGGCTGCGGCGCCGAACAGCAGGGAACTGGTGACGATTCCTTCCGTCAGGGGCGTCAGGGCGAGATCGACCGTCATTGGCCGGAGTGCCCCGTTGATCACACCCGTGTCGTAACCAAAGAGGAGGCCGCCGAACGTGGCGACCAGAGCTACCAGGCCCAACCGCTTGCGGTGCGGGCCGTTGGTCAACGGGGGCAGGGCCGCGTTATGGGCACTCTCCCGTTGAGTTTGCGTAGCAGACATCAGGACTCCTTTGTCAGTGTGTTGCGGGTCATACTCTCCCGCTCTGACACAAGACTAACGCGCGAAAGACTTAAATGTAAGGTCAAACTAACAAATGACCTTAATTGTTCGGTTTTGTCTTCATGGCAGGATGATCCCCATGGCATCCGAGAACCAGCAGCGCCGGGCTGCGACGCAGAGTGACGTTGCACGTGAAGTCGGCGTGTCTCGCACCCTCGTCTCCTTCGCCTTCCGCGGAGCGCCCGGGGTCAGCGGCGAAACCAAGGAAGCGATCTTCGAAGCCGCGAGGCGTCTTGGTTACCGGCCCAATGCCGTAGCCGCCGATCTGGCACGCAAGCACCGTTCCGCCGTCGGGCTTTACCTCATGGACATCCGCAACGAGATCTACGCCGATATCCTCAGCGGAGTCCGGACAGCCTTGGCACAGCAACACAACAGGTTGATCCTGAGCGTTTCGCGATCTGCCGACGGCGAGGACCGCGGGGCGCTGGAGTCGCTGATCGAGGCCCGGGTGGGAATCATCATCGCCGCGACCCTCCTGGACCCGGACCATGACGTCCACGAGATGGCGCGAAGCGTATCGCTGGTGAGTGTGACGCGACCGGTGGAGGGCGTGGACAGCGTCTATTCGGACGATGCGTACGGCGCCCGCGTGGCCACCGAGCACCTCCTGGGACTTGGGCACACGCGGATCACCCACCTGGCAGGACTTGCCTACGACGGCCATCTGGTGCGTCGACGCGCTTATGAGCAAACCATGAGGGACGCCGGCCTGGTCCCGCAGACGGTATGCGCGGACGACTTCACCCAGGACTCCGGAGAACGCGCCGCGGCCCGGATCCTGGACCAAGCAGACCGGCCGACGGCTCTTTTTTGCCACAACGACCAACTGGCCCTCGGCGCACGGGAAGCCGCCTACGCCAGGGGTATCTCCATTCCCGGGGACCTCTCGCTGATCGGCTACGACAACTCCCGCACCGCGCGGCTGCACGGAATCGACCTCACCTCGGTGGACCTGCACGCGGTACAGCTCGGGGAGGCAGCCGGGGAGGTTGCCCTGGAGCGCCTCGCCAACCCGGACGGACCTCCCGCGGACCGGAAGTTCATGCCGCAACTGGTGCTCCGGCGCTCAACAGCCCGGCCTCCTCAAATGTGATGCAGGCACGTGGTGGCCACGCCCCAAATGGTCAATTCCGACAACGCTCCCACCCGGATGTCCGGAAACTTCGGGTTATCAGCCTGGAGCACCACCCCGGACTTCGTGACGCGCAGCCTCTTGATGGTCAACTCGCCATCAAGGACAGCGACGACGACGGAGCCGTCCTTGGGTTCCAGCGCGCGGTTGACGATCAACTCGTCGCCATCGCTGATTCCCGCACCCTCCATGGATTGGCCGGTCACGCGCACCACGAAGGTGCTGGTGACGTCCTTGATGAGGTGCTCATTGAGGTCTATCCGGCCGTCGAAGTAGTCCTGCGCGGGCGACGGAAACCCAGCTGCCACCGGGACCGGAGCCAACAGGACCGACAAAAGAGAGAAGCCCGCATCTAGCACACGGGGGCCGACTATCACGCCCACAACACACCTTTATTCGAATATATGTTCGATAACTGAGTGTACATCGGGTGGCAGACATTGTGGCCTTCGGGCGGGCTCGCCGGGGTCGGGGCAACGCTGCCTGGGCGCTGGGAAGCTTGCGGCGGATTCGCCGTTCTCCCGCGAGTTGGCGTGCGGGACTGGCCAGCGCATCCCTCCCCATAAATTACGCTAATGAAGTGATTATTTGGAGAGGTTGGGGAATCCTGGTGATTCTGGTGTTTGCAGTATGTGGCGGTTTGGCCGGCAGCCTTTCGCACGGCAACTTGATTGCCGTAGGGGTGGGGTTTGCTGCCGGAGCGGCGGGGATCTGGTATCTGGGCAAATGGTTCAACCAGACCATGCCCAAGGAGGCCTATGAGAAGGCCGTTAATCTGCGTGCCCAGGAGCTCAACCGGATGGTAGAGGTGGGAGCGTATCAATTCCCCGGCCTGGCCGCACCGCGGTCCATCGAAGAGGCGCATGCCCAAGCAGAAGAACAGTGGAAGTACGAAGCCGAGACTGCGCGACGGGGATTCTTCAACCGGCACAGCCTGTTCTTCCTCCCCATGCAGTACTGGGCCTTCGTGGCAGCCTTCGCTGCCGTGGCCACCATCATCAGCGGCCTGGCTCGAGGCTGACTTCCTTCCCAGTACAAGGGATCGACCACGCAGCCCCGGCGTGGGAGACTCCCGACCATGACTACTCCCCCGAAGGCCATTGAGCACTGGTGGCCGAAGCTAACGGCCGCTACACAGGATTGGCTCATCAACAACAACGGTGACGCCGTTCGCCCGGACATCGTCGCTGAGATCGCAGCAGCGGGTGGTCCGGGCGCCGCGGATCCTTGGTGGGCAGCTGGGCAAACAGAGGGATCCTGCTTTCCCGACGAGGCCGTTGACTGGATCGAGGAAGCAGCCAACCAGGAAAAGCCCTAGCCCACTTTGTAGCGAAGGTGCGAAACCAGCCGGGTCCCCCGCACGTCCAAGGGCTCAAGCTTCAGCTCGCCCACGCCGTCCAGCAGGCGCTCGCCGCCGCCAAGGATGACCGGAGCGACGTGGAGCCGAAGCTCGTCAATGAGGCCCGCCGCCAGGAACTGCCGGGCCGTCGACGCTCCACCGGCAATCGCCACGTTCTTCCCGCCCGCAGCCTCGCGGGCACGGGCCAGCACCGATTCGATGGGGTCGTTCACGAAGTGGAAGGTCGTGCCGCCCTCCATGACCAAGGGCTCGTGGGCGTGGGAGGTCAGCACGAAGACCGGAGCATGGTACGGCGGCTCCTCACCCCACCAGCCACGCCAATCGGCCGGCCATACCCCTTCGCCAGGACCGGCGAACATGTTCCTGCCCATGATGTACGCGCCGGCTTCGAGGATCCCGGCCACTTCCGCAGCATTGGTATCGCGCTCCTGGAACTGCCAGCGGTGCAACGTCTCGCCACCGGCACCCAAGGGTTGCTCCATGGACTGGTCGGGACCGGCTACAAAGCCGTCAAGGGACACGGTGAGGTCACAGGTAACTTGGCTCATGCGCCCATCCTGCCACCGGATCAACGGAATGGTCACGGATTCAGGCCACGTTGAAGCCACCGTTGCTGTGCAGGATCTGGCCGTTGACCCATGAGCCGGCGTCGGAGAACAGGAACCGCACCAGGTTGGCCGTGTCGGCGGGTGTGCCCAGGCGTCCGGCAGGAGTCGCCCCGACCGCCCAGCCGCGAACGGCGTCGTCCATCCAGCCGGTATCGATCGGTCCCGGGTTGATCACGTTGGCGCGCACTCCCCTGTCCGCCAGTTCCACGGCGGCCGCCGTCACGATCCGGTCCAGGGCGCCTTTGCTGGCGCCGTAGGGCAGGTTGTTGACGGTGTGGTCGCTGGTCAACGCCACAATCCGCGCACCCGCAACACCGTCGGACACCGTGGGCAGTTGCTCGGCGAGCGCCTTGATGAGCAGCCACGTCGCGCGGGCGTTCACGGCAAAGTGACGGTCCCAGCTGTCCACGGACGTACTGAGGATACTGCTGTCCACCGACTCGCAGTGGGACATCACCAGGCCGGTCACCGGACCCAATTCCTGCCCTGCGGCAACCAGCGCCGCGGGAACAGCGGGATCGCTGAGGTCGCCCGGGACGAGTTCGACGGCGGCACCCAGTTCGCGGCATTCGGCGGCAATGGCGGCGGCATCGTCGGGTGACGCCTCGAGGCCGAGCCGGTCGTCGTAGGGCTTCCAGTGGTTGAGGACGAGGTTCCAGCCATCGCGGGCAAGGCCCGTGGCCAGCGCGGCGCCGATGGAACGACGCCTCCCTGCTCCCGTGAGCACAGCTACCTGAGAAGGATGATTCATGCCTCGACCCTATGCCGTGCCGGTCCCGCGTCCTACGCTGAACCTGTCCATACCCACGAAAAGAGGGACGCCATGGCACGCGAACCGGAACCCACCTTGGAGCAACTGACCATCCTGCTTGGCACATGGGAGACCACCATTCCCAGCGCGGAGACCCAGGGCCGGACCACGTTCGAGTGGCTGGAAGGCGGCGGCTTCCTGATCCAGCGTTCAACGGTGGAACGCCCGGAGTACCCCAACGCAGTGAGCGTGATCGGGGCAACCGGTTCAGACGGGGCGTTCCAGCAGCATTACTTCGATTCGCGAGGGGTAGCGCGCATCTACGACATGACGCTCAAAGACAACGTCTGGACGCTGTTCCGGGACGGTCCGGATTGGCCGCAACGCTTCGTGGGCCGCATCAGCGACGATGGGAAGACCATCACCGCACGCTTGGAGCGCGGCACGTATCCCGGCGGACCGCTGGAGCACGACTTCGACATGGTCTACACCCGGATTACTCCACCTCATGGACAGATTCCCGGACCGGTGGGAACATAAGGGCCATAATCCGCGGAGGCATCGCCCGGCCACGTTCGGGTAACTCCAGGTCAGCTCTCGTTTGAGGGGAACGGCCATGGTTCGTCTGGGGTACGCGAACACTGGGAGTACGGGTCCGGAACCCGGCATCGATCGGTCACGCCACGGCGGCAGCCTTGAGACAGTGGATGCTGTGGTGGTGGGCTCGGGCTTCGGCGGCTCGGTGGCTGCCCTGCGCCTGGCCGAAGCCGGGCAGTCCGTGGTGCTCATGGAACGCGGCAAGCCGTATCCGCCGGGGAGTTTCGCCCGGTCGCCGTCGGAAATGGGCCGGAACTTCTGGGACCCGGACCGCGGCCTCTACGGTCTGTTCGACGCCTGGACCTTCCGCGGCACTGAAGGTTTGGTGTCCAGTGGTTTGGGCGGCGGCTCGCTCATCTACGCGAACGTGCTGCTGCGCAAGGATGAAAAGTGGTTCGTGAACGAGTCCCCCATCCCGGGCGGCGGCTACGAAAACTGGCCCTTCACCCGCGAAGACCTGGACCCCTACTACGATGCCGCCGAGGCCATGCTCCAGCCGGTCCCCTATCCATGGAAGGACACAGCCAAGACCCAGGCGATGGAAAACACTGCTGCGACGTTGGGCTTGTCCATCAGCCGCCCACCGATCGCCGTGACGTTCGCGCCCACCCCGGGCGGAGACCCGCGGACCAACCATCCCCTGCCCTTGCCGGAGTACGGGAGCGTCCACGGTCCCAACACCGTCCGCACCACCTGCACGCTCAGCGGCGAATGCGATATCGGCTGCAACGCGGGCGCCAAGAACACGCTGGACCACAACTACATCTCGGCGGCGGCCGCCAAAGGTGCAGATGTCCGCACGTTCCATGATGTCCGCGGCATCAGGCCCCTGCCCGGCGGCGGTTACGAAGTCCGTTACGTCGTCCATCATCCGGAGAACCAAGGCGAACTCCTCACCGAACAGATCATCCGTTGCACCCGATTGATCCTCGGGGCGGGCACGTTCGGCACCAATTTCCTGCTCCTGCGCAACCGTGGCTCGCTCCCCGCCCTGAGCGAAACCCTGGGCACCCGCTTCAGCGGCAACGGAGACCTCCTGACCTTCATCATGGACGCCAAGACACCGGCCACCAACGGATCCCGCCCCGGCGTGCGGACCCTCACCGGCAGCCGGGGGCCGGTGATTACGACGGCGATCAGGGTTCCGGACGCGAATGACGACGACGGCGACGGTCGCGGCTACTACGTGGAGGACGCCGGGTACCCGGCCTTCATCAACTGGCTCATGGAAACGGCCCAACTACGCACTGCGGCCATGCGCACCGCCCGGGTTGCCGGGCAACTGCTGAAGGACAGGCTTTTCGAGGCCGGCCGCTCCAACGTCTCCGCAGACCTTGCCGCGGCGCTGGGCGATGGCAGGTTGTCAGCCAGTTCGGTGCCGCTGCTGGGCATGGGCAGGGATATCCCCGACGGTGTCATGACCCTGAACGATGGGCGGCTCGCCATTGCGTGGACCATGGCAACCTCCAAGGAGTACTTCGGTCGCGTCCGGGCAACCATGGAGTCCATCGCGAAGGACCTGGACGGGAACTTCGTGGACAACCCGCTGTGGTGGGCCAAGCGCGTCATCACCGTGCACCCGATCGGCGGGGCACCGTCAGGGCGGCATCCCGGCGAAGCCGTGTGTGATTCCTATGGCGAAGTGTTCGGTTATCCGGGGTTGTTCGTGGTGGACGGGGCGGCGATGCCCGGTCCTGTGGGTGCCAACCCGTCCCTGACCATCGCGGCGTTCGCCGAGCGGGCGTGTGCCCGGATCCTCGATGAGGGCGCAGCAAGGGAACGACGCCGGGCTGCCGGACATCGCGGCATCGCGCCCTCTGACGCGGCTGGGGAGGACGCGGCTGGGGAGGACGTGGCTGCGGAAGGCGCCCTTGCGGAAGTTGCCGACCAGGGCCACGGCAGTCCGGCGACCTCGCAGGCGGAGGCGGCGGGCGCCGTCGTCGACGTCGGAGCGAGCGCACCGCGGGCACTGGCGCCTGACGCTACCAAAGGCAAAGGGGCGCGTAAGGAACAGCCCGCTGGCGCGGTTCCTGGCGGCACCGACGCTCCCCAAGCGAGCTCCCGCGGGCTGACGCGGCGTGGTAAGGGCGCGGCTACCGGCGGCATCGATGCTCCCGAAGCGAGCCCACGCGGCCTGACCCCGCCCGGTGCGGGTCCGGCTCCTGGCGCCACCGACGCTCCCCAGGCGAGCCCTCGGGGGCTGACGGCGCCCGCAGCGGGTCCGTCACCTGCCACCTCGGTTCGATTCACCGAGCAGATGCACGGCTGGTTCAGTCCCGGCCTTTCCGACCCGGAGAAAGGCCGCATGCTCGGCCGGGACCGGAGCCGGAAGATCATGTTCGAGCTCACCATCATCGCCGAGGACATGGAGGCGTTTGTCGCGGATCCGAGCCATCCCGCCAAGGCAGAGGGCTACGTCCTGGCCGACTATTTCGGGGGCCGCATGCCCGTGGAGCGTGGCTGGTTCAACCTCTTCGTGGAAGACGAATCCACGGACGGGCGCCCCGCCCGGCGCATGCTGTACCGCTTGTGGCTGCGCGATCCCGGGGGCACGCCGTTCACGTTTACCGGGTACAAGCAGATCCACAATGAGGCGGGCTTCGACCTCTGGCCGGATACCACCATCCTGTACGCCACCATCCTTCGCGGGCACGTGCCACCGGACGCCGACACCAAGCGGCCGGACGCGGACTCCGTGGCAGCGGACTCCGTGGCAGCGGACTCCGTGGCAGCGGAGCATGGCGTGGTTGGGGCCGGCATCCTGTACATCCGGCCGCTCGATTTCGCGAAGCAGTTGACGACGTTCCGAGCGGAGGGTCCGGCGCGGGCTGCAGGTTTGGCGGCCTTCATGAAACTGTTCGCGGGCGAGCTGTGGCAGGTCTACGGGCGCGGCATCCGGCGTGTGCCGTTCCCGCTCAGATCCTCCCGCACGCCGAATCGCCCAGGCCGCTGAGACGCGATGAAAAGCTGGGAGCTCGCCCAACACAGGGGCCTCTTGGGTTTCACTCCCCAGCCCGCCGTCCGGTGGCTCGCACCCATGTCCTTGGCCAGAACGGCATTGAAGGTCATGGCAGCAACGGTCTTCGCGGACTTCGGTGACAAACGCGAGCTGGAAGGCGGCTTCCCGGGCGAGCTCTTGCGCCTGGACAAGCTCCCAATCCCCGGCCAACCGGCCCAGCCTCCGGTGACCAGCCGCGGCCTGCCCGGTCCGGGCGAACTTGCCGGCCCGGACCGCACTGCCCCTGCCCAGGATCTGTGGCTGGACTTCACCGCGGACCTCGGGGACGGCTTCGACGCAACCTACACGGTGGCGTCGTTGCTGGCGCAGGATGCGTTGCCGGTGGCAGGAGAGGATCTCCCCCGCGGCCGCGTCCTGGTGCTGGGCGGGGACGAGGTCTACCCCGTGGCGTCGCCGGCGGCCTACGAAAACCGGATGGTGGGCCCCTACAGGACAGCCTTCCCCGAACGGAATCCTGCGTTGCGGGGCCTGCAGAACGCCCCAAACCCTGGACATTCAATGCAGAGGGGGCCACACAACGAGGTTCCCGTCATGCTCGCGCTTCCCGGCAACCACGACTGGTATGACGGCCTCACCTCGTTCATCCGCACGTTCACCCGGCAACGGAACATTGGAGCCTGGCGGACCATCCAGTCCCGCAGTTACTTCGCAGTGAGGCTCACGGGGGAACCACCAGGACCAGGCCGGAGCGGCGCGCCCGGTTGGTGGCTCCTGGGATTGGACAGCCAACTGGGCCAATACATCGACGAACCCCAACTGGACTACTTCTACCGCAACGTCACACTGCAGTTGCAGCCCGGGGACGCGATCATCCTCTGCGTCGCTTCCCCCTTCTGGGTGGACGCAGACGCAGCCCACGCCGCCGAACGACCCAACGAATTCCGCCAGGCGAACTTCTTCGAACAGGACTACCTGCGCCGCCGGTTCAACCCCGTCACCGGCCACTTCGAATCCACCGGGGCGAACGTCCGGCTCTGGCTCACGGGCGACCTGCACCACTACTCGCGTTACGAAGACGGAACCGTGGCGGGACCAGCCAAGACCCAGCTCATCACCTGCGGCCTCGGCGGAGCCTACCTCTCCGACGCCCACTGGTTGCCGGACGAACTCCTCCTACCGGCTCCCGCCGAACCCGGTGAATCGTCCAGCGTTCCCGCCGGCAACCGAACCCCGGCAACAGGCAGGCGTTTCACCCGCGCTTCCACCATCTACCCTGGCCAGTCCGATTCCCATCTCCTGGGTCCGCGCCTGGCCAACCCCTTATCGCCCTCGTGGCTGCCGGCCCGCAACCCCGGCTTCGGGCTCTCCATGGGCTTCGTCCACGTGGTGGCCGCCCTCACCGCGTGGACCGTCTTCAGCGCCTTCCGCGGCGAATCCTTCGTGGATAGCCTGCATGGCCTGACCCACGGAAACACCCTCCTGCTCATCGTGCTCCTGGTCCTGGCCATACCCGTCCTCCTCGGAATCACGGTGCTTACGGCTCGAGTGCTCGGCATCGCCAAGGCCGGCATCGTCGTCTTCACCCGCGGCGTGCTCTACCAGCTGTCCGCGCTCGCGGTGAGTGCCGCCGTCGTGATCCTGGTTCCGTGGCCCCGCGGGTGGCCGGACGTCGTGTTGGTACTGCTGGCCCTGGCATCGGTCCATGCGGGCGGCTGGGTGCTGGGCAGCGAGGCGTTCGCGCTGTACATCCTGTCCACGCCCAGCGGTGAGGTGTCCACGTGGAAGATGTCCGGGCAATCCATCGAGGACCACAAAGGCTTCCTTCGCCTGCACCTCGCGGCCGACGGCACCCTGACCGTTTACCCGCTGGTGGTTGACACCATCTGCCGCGACTGGCGGCTCCCGGACACGAACGACGGCGCGCGGCTGGTTCCGGAGTCCGGCCTGCCTGCCGTGCGGCTGCTTGAAGAACCCATCACCATCGCACGGAAGGGAACCGCACCATGATCATCACCCGTGCCGAGCACCGGACCGAGGTCATCCCGTTCCGTGCCCGGGACAATACCCCGCTCAGCCTGGTCCATGTAACCTCGCCGGCCGAGGCAAGCAAGGGGCCCGTGCTGCTGGTCCACGGATCGGGAGTCCGCGCCGAACTGTTCAGGCCGCCCATCCGCACCACCATTGTGGACGTGCTCCTGGAGGACGGATGGGACGTGTGGATGCTCAATTGGCGGGCATCCATTGACCTCGATCCCCTGTCCTGGACGCTTGCCGACGCCGCCGTGTACGACCATCCTGCCGCCGTCGAGCATGTCCTCAAGGCGACAGGCGCCGAAACCATGAAAGCCGTGATCCACTGCCAGGGATCAACATCGTTCACCATGTCCGCGGTGGCCGGGCTCCTGCCGCAAGTGGACACGATCGTCTCCAACGCCGTCTCCCTCCACCCCGTGGTGCCGGCTTTCTCGCGGCTCAAGATCGACTACCTCACGCCCGTGGTGAAGATGTTCACGCCCTACCTTTCGCCCGCCTGGGGATACAAGTCCCAGGGGTACTTCACCCGGGCCATCCGCGGGCTGGTCAAAGCCACGCACCACGAGTGCGACAACACGGTCTGCAAAATGGTCAGCTTCACCTACGGCAGCGGCCGCCCCGCGCTGTGGGCTCACGAGAACCTGGACGAGGCCACCCATGAATGGCTCAGCGGCGAATTCGCCGAGGTCCCCGTCACGTTCTTCGAAGAAATGGGCCGCAGCATCAAAGCCGGTCACATGGTGGCCGCGGGCGAGCATCCGGAACTGCCGGACAATTATGTGGCCGAGGCTCCACAAACCGACGCCCGCTTCGCGTTCATCGCAGGGCTGGACAACCTGTGCTTCCTGCCGGAAAGCCAGCAACGCAGCTACGACTTCTTCCGGAAGCACCGCCCCGGCAAGGACTCCCTCCACCTCATCCCCGGCTACGGCCATTTAGACGTGTTCTTCGGAGAACGCGCCTGGCAGGACACTTTCCCGGTCATCGTCAGCGAACTCAACGGCAGCAGGAGCTGAACCCATGAAAACCCTCACCGAACTGGTCAGTCCCCTGCTCAAGCTCATGCCCTCGCCGGTACCCCGGCGCCAGGAGCGGCTCCGCGGCCAGCATGCCCAGGCCGACGGCATCAAGTACCTCATGCCCGTGAACTCGGACGATTCCCCGGTCCTGATGGCCGCCTTCCCCATCAACAAACGGGCCGCAGCCTCCGTGCTCCCGGGTACGGAACTGCGACCGTTCAGCCTGGGCGGGAAAGGGCTGTTGGTGGTCACGGTGGTCAACTACAAATCCACGGACATCGGCAAGTACATCGAATACTCCCTGGCCATCGCCATCACCCACGGCAGCCGCCCGGCACCGCCCATCCTCCCCTTGCTTTTCCAGAAGACGTTCAAGCTCGGCCAGTTCGTGGTGGACCTCCCCGTCAGCACGGAGATCTCCGTGAAGGGCGGGAAGGGTATCTGGGGCATGCCCAAGCACCAGGCCAACCTGGACTTCGTGGTCACGGACTCCAGCGTCTCGGCCCAGTACGACAAGGACGGCCAGCTGGGCTGTTATATCGAGATCGAACGGCCGGACCCCTTGGGCCTGCCGCTCAAACTCGCAGCCTCCAACTACTGTGCCTTCCGGAACATGCTCTGGAAGTCCGACATCTACTTCGAAGCCACCGGAGACATTGCGCTCGGCGCCCAAGCGAAGGCCCGGCTCATCCTGGGTGACGCGCCCGGCGTCGAACCTTTGAAGACGCTCCAGGTGGAAAGCAAGCCGATCTTCACCGCCTGGCTGCCACAGGCCCACGGCGTCCTGGACGACCACTACGAAGCCTGGTTCCTGACCGCGCCTACGGAAGCCGGTGCCGCCGGTATCCGCGGCGGAGACATGCTGGACAGCGTCACGGAACTTGGCCAAGGGCAGGAATGGCTGGCGCCCCCGGACCGCAGCAGGGTCCCCGGTGCGCCGATCAGGTCCGCGGACGGTGCTCCGTGAACTGGCTCCTGCTCCTCAACGCGCTGTATTTCCTCTTTGGCGCCACCATGTACGTGGGCACCATGTGGGTCCTCAAGTTCTTCCTCTACCCCACGTGGCGGTCGCTGGCCAGGGACAACGTGGACATGCACTTCGGCATCCCCACCCGGGCAGCCACCAAATTCTTCACCGTGGTGGTGCCCATCATGTTCATCTCCGGGGGCATCCTGGTGTGGTCCGAGTGGGGCACCATCCGTCTCATCCCGGCCATCATCTGCCTGGTGGGCATCATTACCCTGACAGTGGTGGGGCAGGGCATCATCATCCCCATCAACGTCCGGATCCGTGGCGGCGACTTCAAGGATGACGCCGAGCTTCGTACGCTCCTGCAACGCTGGATGCTCCTCAACGACATCCGCTTCTACGTCTCCACGCTCACCTGGGCGGCCATGGTCTGGCTGCTGGTGGACCGGGGACGGCTCCTGGAGTCCTTCTCATGAGCGCCCACGCTAGTTCCCGGAAACCGCATCCGCCAGGGACCGTTGCCTGGGCACTGGCGGACCCATTGCGTGCAGTACTGGCGGCGATCGCCGTCATCACGGTGATTACGGGCGTGGTGGAGGTTCCTTTTGGCGGGCCGCTGCTGCAAATGCTCGGCGCCGATCCCACGCCGGAGGCCCGCCAACTGTTCGGCACCGTGGGCATGTTCATGGTGGTGGTTGGCGGACTCCTCCTCCACACCTTGCTCAATGCGGTGCCGTCCCCGGAAGTTGTTCTGTGGTCCGGCGTCCAGAAGGCGGGTGCTTTCGGTGCGGTCGGCATTGGGGTACTCAACGGAGTGTTCTCGCCGATTGCCCTGTTGGTCGCGTTTTTTGACCTCGCGACGGCGGTACTCCTCTTCGTGTATTGGCGCCGGCTGGGTGCCGGGCCGGGCCTGCAACAGTGAAACGCTCCCTGGTCCTTGCCGGCGGCGGCATGCGCGTGGCCTGGCAGGCGGGCGTCATGCGCGCCCTTGAGGAGGAGGGTCTGGACTTCCACCACGTCGACGCCGCTTCCGGGGGCATCCTGACCGCCGGCATGCTGCTCTCCGGAGTGTCCGCCAGGGAAATGTGCCAGCGCTGGTCCGGCGTGGACGTTAAGGATTTCGGCTCTGCCCTCCCGATCGGCGATTACCTCAAGGGCCCGTGGTCGCTGCCTGCGGTCGGCGATTCCGACGGCATCCTGGACAAAGTCTTCCCCGCCTTGGGGATCAACGACGCCACCATCCGTGGCCGCGCGGCGGAACCGGGCGCCGTCGAAGGTTCCTTCAACGTGGTGGAGTTCGTCGAAAAACGATGCCATGCCATCGACGCCAAGGAGATCGACGCGGAACTCATGGCGGCGGGAATGTCGCTGCCGATCTTCCTGACACCGCTGCGGCGCGATGGAAAGATCTGGACGGACGCCGTGTGGATGCGCGATGCCAATGTGGGCGAGGCACTCCGCCGCGGAGCCACCGAGGTCTGGCTCATTTGGTGCATCGGGAACTCCCCGTACTGGGGCGATGGGCCCTTGGAGCAGTACGTGCACATGATCGAAATGAGCGCCATGGGTGCTTTGCTTGCTGATTTCGAGGCTGCCGCCGCCGTGCGGCGCGAGTTTGTGCTGCACGTGATCCGTCCTGCGCACCCGCTGCCACTGGATCCCGAGTTCTACCTGGGCCGGGTGGACGCAGACACCCTGATCGGCATGGGCTACCGCGACGCCCGGGCTTACCTGGACTCCATGACCGCGGAGGGGCTCGCCAAGGATTCCAGCTGCACGGCCATGACCGACCCCGTTCCCGGGGTGCGCTTCAATGACACGTTACAGGGCAGGATCGGAGGAGATCTGCTCACGTTCCGGGCAACGGTGGTGCTTCCCACCTCGGCCTCCGGCGCACCCCCGCAGTTCACCGGGTACCTGGAACACGCCGGATTCGGCGGGCGGACGTTTGTTGCCGACGGACGCGTGGAAGCGTCGGGCGCGGACGTCACCTACCGGGGCCGTGCAAGGCTCGACGGCGGGTGGCAGGATGTCGCGGTTACCCGCACCTTGCACGATGATCCGGGCCCGGACGCGTGGTCAGATTCGCGCCGCGCCCAGCTCATAGTTGGGGATGTGAGGGCCGAACTGTCCATGAGCCTCGCCGACGCAGCGGGACTTCTGGCCTCCATCGAACCCGTGGGCGCACACGGAGTCGTGGACCGCGCCGCGGCCGTGGCGGGTTTTGCCGCGAACGGCTTGAGGGAACTGCTGCGCCGGTACTGAATGGCCCTGCGGTCGTCGTGTCCCCCATGCCTGCGTCAACTTACGTCATCGGCGCAGGAGTTTATTGCTGAACCTCGCGAACTTCCCTGGTTCTTTGGAGGGGTCGATGATGGTTGGCTCCACTGAGAAGTCGGTTCCGCGGTCCGTGACCGGGCGGCGCCGGTTCTTCCAGTCCACAGAGTTGAACTGCGGGTTGTAGATGGGTGGGGTCACGCCTTCGGCGCGGAAGATGTCCCACATCCACGCGGGGATGTTATCGACGGTTCGGGGAAACGCATACAGTTCCTGGGCCCATGCGCTCGCATTCGAAGGGCGTTGGCCTGGATACCACTCACCGTCGGCGTCAAGTTCCAGATGCTCTTCATCGAAGAAACTTGCTTCGCCGGCCGAGTCCGGGAACACCACAACTTCAGCTGTTGTCCATGTCCCGTGACCCGGCTGATAGGCCAAGACCCTGCACGTCTCCAGCCAATCGTTCCACGCCGCATGCGAAAAGCGCATGTCGCCAGTCATAAATGTTGATCGGTCGGCACTCTCGATTGTTCCGTGCCAGGACGTTCCCGAGACGTGATGCACAAGGGTCGCTCGTGCCTTCTTCATGCCTCGTGCGAAACCAACGTCTCCGAAGGCCTCTTCCCGCAATCTCGTCAGTCCGTCAACAATCCATGCAACGTCCGCTAAGTCGTAAACAGTCATTTTCAACCAGCTCCCGAACTAATTGTTAAATGTCTTGAACGTAGGCCGACCCTGCCCGAATCGAAATTCCAATTCCACCTTACTGGGGACCCCCGACCTAGTCCCCGGAATCATCCGCATTTCCCACGTGAGGTCGACTGGTGCTCCTGCGGACAGTTGACGGTTGACCTTGTTAATCACATCCATCTCAACCTCGTGGAAGTTTTGTATGTCGTTGGGTATGCCCACACCGCGGTTTTGCCACATGTGTTGGGGAAAGATGCCGGCGCCTTCGCCGATGAAGCCCAGGCCTGATGGTGCTGCGTGGCCCCCGTCGTAGCCGGGGCCTCCGAGGCGGCCGGCCTTGCGCTGTTGGTAACCGTTGCGGTTACTGTCTCCGACGAGTGTCGAAACAATGTGGCCCTTGCCTGAGGCGAGCTCAGCATTCTGGTCCATGACAAGAGTGAACGTGTTCTGGAGTCCACCATCCACTTCCACCACCACGTTGTAGGTGACGTTCGGCAGAGGCTTGTTCAGCTCAAGGGACCATGCCCCTCTGACGCCGCCATAAGTGTCGACGACCCTGACGGTGCCAGTGGCGTCGGTGTAGAACTTTTCCAGAGTGGGCTTATTGACGATCCCCTGGGAGTTCTTCATGAGGCTGCGGTGCTCGATGACATACTCGGTGAACGGCTTCAGGTTGGTTCGTGCCGCGAAGTTTTCCCTGCGGCTGACCGGGAAAAGTCCATCACCGTGCTTCAGGATGATGGTGTTCTCGATCCTGTCCGGTACGACGAAGTGGTCCGGGAGTACCGACGGCACAGCTGGATGTCCCGGACTGGTCCTGAGTGGTGGAACGAACGAGGGTGGGTTGTTCCCGCGAATGGCCGAGGCCCGGGTTTCCAACCAATTCGAGGCATGGTGGGTGTGGCCAGTCCGGGTGAGAGCTCCGCCCGGGGTAGGGAAAACGGCTTTTGGCAGTGAAGCATCTGCTGCGCGGAGTCCGTCCGCGAGCTTGGATAAACCATTGGCCGTTGCGTTCTTGACTGCGGCGGCGGATTGGGCCGCGCCTGCCCGAGCATTGGTGACGAGGTTCCAGGTTCCAACGCGGGCCTTGGTGAGGGCGTCCTGGACTTTCGCTGTGGTCTTGGGAGCGAGGATGTCCGAAACCTTCAAGGCCAAGGAGCCGGGTTTTTCGAGGAAGTCCGCGGTTTTCAGGAGCAGATGGGAACTGGCGGCGAGCTTGGCTGCGAACGCCGCGTATTTGGCGCTGTCGATCGTCGCGAGGGACAGGCGCCCTGCGGCCATCCCTGCTGAGGAGACGATTTTGGAGGCCTTAATTCCTGCGCCTGCTCCGGCGCCGAGGAAGAGGCTGGAGACGTTGAACACGGATGCCCCGGCTGCCCAGGCCGCGGTGGTCTCATTTTCTTCGAGGTGGATGAAGGCCGGGCCGATGGACGTGAAGAGGTCCCGGGCTTCCTTGACCTTGGGCTCTTCGCGTTCCTTGGTCTCCTCGTCCCGCCACGGAATGCTGGCTCCGGCCAAGGTTCCAGCGGCGCCGATGGTGGCGTTGATTCCGCCCCAGGCCAAGTCGCGTTTGATCGGATTCAGGGTTCCGCTCAGGGACCAGATGCCGTCCACGGTTTCGATAAACGCTGCGCCAATCCCTTGGAGAAGCCCCAGCCCGCCGTTGGGCCGGTAGGGAATGGTTTGGTTGCCCCAGGGTTGTTCGTCCTGGGGGCGGTCGATGCCGGCGTACGTTCCGGCGTCCCAGAGGAGTGCGTCCACCCAGTTCCCGAATTTCGGGTCCGGCCCGGTAGGTGCCGTGGCCGCGTACACGGGACCGCCGGAGATGACTGCAAGTGCTTGTGCGCAGGTGTTTTGCGCCTTCAGGTAGTCGTCGTGGATGGCCTTGATATCGGAGGCGAGCCGCTCGCGCCGGGCGCTCAGGTCAGCGTCCCCGCTCCAGTGCTGGGTGACCGTGGTGGTGATCTCGTCGTCTTTGACCCGATGGGTGACCTCGATGCTGCTCGGGAATGCGGAAATGTCCGCGTCCAAGGCGTGCACGGCCCTGCCGTAGGCTTCGAGCCGCTGTTTCAAGTCCCGGCACGTGGACGAAAAAGTCTCCAGAGCGGCCGCGGTGGAAGTTGCCGTGCTGTTTACGCGCTGAGCGGTGGGCGTCAGATGGTCAAATGCTGTCAGAACCGTGGCTGATTCCTCGGACCTGTAATGAACCGAAAGGTTCCGCCAAATCCCCGCGGTGTTGCAAAAGTCCGTCAGGTAATCTCCGGCCAGCTGCCGCAGCGACTTCACCGCATCATCAAGGGAATCAACCTCAGGCAAAGTGAACCCACCCGAAGGATTCAACCCCGACGAAGTGTCAACGGACGTCACAAGCGCTCCTGGAACAACAACCGGAATGGTCGTGACCGGAAGTGGTCACGCAGCCGGGGTCATTGTGAGCACACGAAAAACCGACTAGGTGGCAAAAAAGGCTCTCCCTAGACCAAAACAAGGGAAATTAGGTGGTAGAAACCCAAAATTAGGTGGAGCGGAAAATTATCTAGGTGGTGCTATCCACAGGGCCAAAATCCCGGATGCCCCACTGCGAACGCTGCGAATGTGACGTACGTTATTACCGCCCGGTAAACACCACGCTACGCAACAACCAAAGATGGCAACAGCGGTGAAACACCCGCGAAAAACCGGCGTCCTAGGCTGATCCCACAAGCACCGAACAGGTCATTCAGCGAAAGGGCCCACCATGTCCTCACCTTCCCTCCACATCGTCA
This sequence comes from Paenarthrobacter sp. NPDC090520, assembly GCF_044769205.1. Taxonomy (NCBI): domain Bacteria; kingdom Bacillati; phylum Actinomycetota; class Actinomycetes; order Micrococcales; family Micrococcaceae; genus Paenarthrobacter; species Paenarthrobacter sp. NPDC090520. The sequence goes on along the minus strand of NZ_JBIVXM010000006.1, from coordinate 83,468 downwards.
TTGCCGGCGCAGGTCCGGCCGCCCAGGCTTTGGTGCGGAGGCTCGCAGGCAAGGGTGGCCCACGCCCCCGGGATCACCGCACCTTCGAGGGCACCATCACGGTCCTCAGCAACCGCGACGAGTGCTCCGACGCCCTGCTGGAACTCGCTGAGCTGCCCAAGGTCTCGGTCCGCTTCGGCCAGGCCGCCAGCTACATCGACGTGGACGCCAAGATGGTGACCACTGTTGATGGCATGGAGTTCTCCTACGACCAACTGGTGATCGCTACCGGCTCGGCACCGTCGTTGCCCCCGGTTACCGGCGCCTACTGTGGCTTGAACTACTCCACCATTGACGACGCCGGTCCCATCGGCGAAGCCGTCAAGGACGTCACCCGGGTTGTTGGCCGTCGTCCGCTGGGCATCCTCGTGGGAACCGGACCCGCCGCCGGGCAGGCTGAGGCCGTGCTCCGGGCCAGGGGTGTCCGTCCCGTGCGCACCACGTTGCGGCCGTCCGCCGTCGTACCTTCCCTGGCCGGTTCCCCGCTGCCGGCCACCGGCATCCTGTTCGAGGATGGCAGCAGCATGAACGGCGACCTGGTGGTCCTGGCGGAGGAGCGCACTGCGCGCACCGAACTCGCCTCCAGCGCGGGCCTGGAACTGGCTCACGACGGCGGTATCGCCGTCGGGCGCGACCTGGCCACGTCGGTGCCGGGCATCTGGGCGATCGGCGACGCCGCGTCCTGCGACGGGTTGCGGTTGGGGCTCCTTCTGTCCGCGGAATCGTCGGCCATGTTGTGCGCTTCGGGGCTGTTGTCTGCCGCTCGTGGCGGCGCTGCCGCTACTACGGCAGAAGTCCAGGCAGCCGCCTGACAACCTCCCGCCGGTGCCGGTGGCCGGTGTGGCAAGATGGTCCTTTGACGGGCAGTGACAACCCTGCGGCCACCGGGCCGGCCACGCCCGGCACGGAAGGATTCCATGAGCAACCAAGCCGGCATCGCCTCGTACATCGACCACACCCTGTTGAAGCCCGAGGCCAGCGAGGCCGACGTCCTCAAGGTGTGTGCCGAGGCAGCCGAGTACAACTTCAAGTCCGTCTGCGTCAATCCGATCTGGGTCAAGACCGTCAAGAAAGCCCTCAAGGGTTCCGGCGTCCTGACCTGCGCGGTGGTGGGATTCCCGCTCGGCGCGACACCCAGCGACGTCAAGGCGTTCGAGGCCCGGGGCGCCGTGCTGGACGGCGCGGACGAGATCGACATGGTGATCAACATCGCCTCGGCCCGTGCCAATGACAAGGGTGCGCTGGTGGAGGACATCACCGCCGTGGCCGAAGCTGTGCACACGGGTGAGGCGATCCTGAAGGTCATCATCGAAACCTCGCTGCTGACTGACGAGCAGAAGGTCATCGCTTGTGAAGCAGCGGTGGAAGCGGGTGCCGACTTCGTCAAGACCTCTACCGGTTTCAACGGAGGCGGCGCAACAGCCGAAGACGTAGCCCTCATGCGCAAGACGGTCGGCCCCGAACTGGGCGTCAAGGCCTCGGGCGGAGTGCGGTCCCTCGCCGATGCACAGGCTATGATTGCTGCTGGTGCAACACGTATCGGAGCGAGTTCCGGAATTGCCATCGTCAAGGGTGAACAGGGTTCATCCGACTACTGAGGCTTCCGGCCGCCGCCACGGATTTGAGCCCTGCGGGGCCGAGGAGGAATGAATTGTCCAAGAACACTGCCCCGATTGAAAACGAGAACAACCTGGGCACGAGCATCGTGCTGTTCGTGGTCATGATCGTCCTCTTCCTTGGCGCCATCTACTCCCTGTCCTTCCTGACGCTGGACAACCCGTGGCCGATGGCCGTCTGCCTGGGCCTCTTCGCCCTGGCCTTCTGGATTCCGCAGACCGTCCTCGGCCGTTCGGACTCGGCCGGCGAGAACTAGGTCTTAAGCAACAAGGAAGGGGCACCCCAGCGGGTGCCCCTTCCTTGTTTAAGTGCGGGTTTACAGCGCCAACGCCGCCAGGACCGCCGGCCAGTGCTGTTGGGCCAGTCCCCAGGCAGCAGCGCCCATGCCCACCATCGCGTAGCCGCTGACGGGGATGAGGACCAGCCATTCGCGGCGTGATCCCGCCCGCCCCAGCAGCGGCAGGGAAAAGGCTCCGTTGGGACGCCAGATCCCGCTGATGGCGGACTTCCGCAAGAACTTGGGCGGTTTGATGACGATCGGCCACAGCAACGGCACACCGCCCACGGTAATCATGTCCCCCACGATGTGGACCACGACGCCGGTCAGCATGGACAGGGGCAGCCAACCCCACTGGGCCGGTGCGAACCAGGTCACCAACCCCGCCATCACCAGTGCGAAAAGCCAGTTGGTGATCCACCCGGACTTGGGAAACAGGTTCAAGGCCTTGGCTGCCAGGTTGATCATGAACATACACAGCAGCCCGGCGCCCACCGACAACCTCCCAACGGGCGTGACCATCTGGAATTGGGCAGCCATCGCCGCCAGCACCACGAACGCCGAGGCGCCCAGCAAGGAGTGTGTTCCCTGACGGTGCCCGCCGCTGGCCTTCTCGATACCCACTGCGATCGCGTTGGACAACGGCGGCAACGAATTGGCGATGGTGCTGTGCCGGTGATCCCAGTCGCACACCAGCGCCGTTCCCGCCGTCGCCATGGCGCCGATCAGGATGCCGGTGGAATCCAGCGGGTACCAGCCCAGCGCGTACGGGCCGGTCGAGGCAATAGCGATCCACGCCGCGGCTCCCGACGCGGCGTGGTGTCCTCCCATCATTCGTTTAGCCAGCCTTTACGGGTACATCGGTGAAGATTGCTTCGATCACGTTGTTGGCCCAGTCAAGGATCTCGGCATCCTGCAGGTCGCGGCCACCTATCCTTGCTGTCTTGGGCTTGGGGATCAGTACCGCGTCCAAGGCGGGCTTGACCTGCGAACCCGGGTACATGCGGTTGAGGCGCATGGTTTTCGATTCGGGCAGTTGCGCCGGCGAGAAGCGGATGAAGTTTCCTTGGAGTGCGACGTCGGACAGCCCGGCTTCGCGTGCACCCACCCGGAAGCGGGCCACGGCAATGAGGTTCTTGACCGGGAGTGGCGGCTCACCGTAGCGGTCCACGAGTTCGGACAGGACCTCGTCGATGGCCTCGTTGGTGATGGCTGCGGCCAGTTTCCGGTAGGCCTCCAGGCGCAAGCGCTCTCCCGGAACATAGTCATGCGGCAAGTGTGCGTTGACAGGCAGCTCGATCTTCATCTCGGCGGCCTTCTCCTCGGCCTCGCCACGGTACTCTGCCACGGCTTCGCCCACCAAGCGGATGTAAAGGTCGAAGCCGACACCCTGGATGTGGCCGGATTGCTCGCCGCCCAAGAGGTTGCCGGCGCCGCGGATTTCGAGGTCCTTCATGGCCAGCTGCATGCCGGCTCCGAGCTCATTGTGCGCAGCCACGGCTTTGAGGCGCTCCAGCGCAACCTCGCCCAGCGGCTTCTCCGACGGGTACAGGAAGTAGGCATAGGCCCGTTCACGTCCACGGCCCACGCGGCCACGAAGCTGGTGGAGCTGCGAGAGGCCGTACTTGTCGGCACCATCCACGATCAGCGTGTTGGCGTTGGAGATGTCCAGGCCGGTTTCGATGATGGTGGTGCACACCAGCACATCGAAGCGCTTCTCCCAGAAGTCCACGATGATCTTTTCCAGGCGGCTCTCGGACATCTGCCCGTGAGCCACTTCCACCCGCGCTTCGGGAACCAGCTCGCGGATCTGCGCGGCAATCCGTTCGATCGAGGACACCCGGTTGTGCACGAAGAACACCTGTCCTTCGCGCATGAGTTCACGGCGGATCGCGGCCGAGGTCTGCTTGTTGGTGAACGGTCCCACGTAGGTCAACACGGGGTGGCGTTCTTCCGGCGGCGTGGCCAGGGTGGACGTTTCCCGGATACCCGTGAGGGACATTTCCAAGGTACGCGGGATGGGGGTGGCACTCATGGCCAGCACGTCCACGTTGGTGCGCATCTTCTTGAGCGCTTCCTTGTGCTCCACGCCGAACCGCTGTTCCTCGTCCACGATGACCAGGCCGAGGTCCTTGAACTCGAAATCCTTGGACAGCAGGCGGTGCGTGCCGATCACCACGTCCACGGCGCCACTCTTGACGCCCTCTGCGGTCTCCTTGGCTTCTTTGCTGGACTGGAACCGGGACAATGGTTTGACGCGCAGCGGGAAGCCGGAGAATCGCTCGGTAAAGGTCTCATAGTGCTGCTGGGCCAGGAGGGTGGTAGGCACCAGGACAGCCACCTGTTTGCCGTCCTGGACGGCCTTGAACGCGGCGCGGACGGCGATTTCGGTCTTGCCGTAGCCCACATCGCCGGACACCAGCCGGTCCATGGGGATCTCGCGCTCCATGTCCGCTTTGACCTCGTTGATGGTGGTCAGCTGGTCCGGGGTCTCCACGTAGGGGAAGGCTTCCTCAAGTTCCCGCTGCCACGGGGTGTCCGGGGCGAACGCGTGCCCCCGCGAGGCCATGCGGGCCGAGTAAAGGCGGATCAGTTCGCCCGCGATTTCCTTGACGGCCTTGCGGGCCTTGGACTTGGTGCTGGCCCAGTCGGCGCCGCCCATCTTGCTCAGCGCCGGGGTGTCACCGCCAACGTAGCGGGTCACTTGGTCCAACTGGTCCGTGGGAACGAACAAGCGGTCCCCGGGGGCACCCCGCTTGGACGGGGCGTACTCCAGCACCAGGTACTCGCGCAGCCCCGAGTCGGACGCGGATGTTCCCACCACCTTGCGTTGGATCAGTTCCACGAACTTGCCGATCCCGTGCTGCTCGTGGACCACGAAGTCCCCGGCATGCAGCTGCAGCGGGTCCACGGCGTTGCGACGCTTGGACGGCATGCGCCGCATGTCCTTGGTGGAGCTCGTCGAAGCGCGGCCCAGCAGGTCCGCTTCGGTCAGGAGGCCCATCTTCAGGCCATCGAGCACAAAGCCACGCCCGACGGCGGCACAGGTCACCTCGATGATGCCGGGTTGCGGCTCGTCATCCAGGGAGTCAACCCGGGCACACGGAATATCGGCGTCATGGAACAGCTCAACCAATCGCTGCGCAGGGCCGGGACCGTCGGTCACCACCACCACGCGCCACTGGTCCCGGACGCGGGAACCAATGAAGTCGAGCATTTCAGCCACTTCGCCCTGGTAGCCGCGGGGTTCACGGGCATGGAGGTTGAGCACGTCAATGTCCAACACCAGGTCCTCGTCGGAGGCCAGTGAGGTGATGGACCACCAGGACACTTCATTCTCCAGGGCCGAAGTCCGGGTGTCCGTGAGCGAACGGAAACTGGCGGCATGCAAGTCGTTGGAGGCGCGGCTCAACAGATCAAGGGGCGCAGCACCGCCGTCGGACGCTGTTGACCAAGCGGCCTCAAGGAACTCTTCGTTGGTTGCGGCGAGATCGTGCGCCCGGGTACGGACCTTCTCGGGTTCGATCACCACGGCCAGCGAGCCGGCGGGAAGTTGGTCCACGAACGGAACCATGGCATCCACCAGGACCGGGGCCAAGGACTCCATGCCTTCCACCGCGATGCCGCCGGCGATCTTCTCCAGCATGTCCGCTGCGGCAGGCATGTCCGCCTTCAACTTGGCCGCCCGGGACATGACCGAGGGCGTAATGAGGATTTCCCGGCACGGCGGGGCATGCAATTCGGTGGGGTGGTGGATTCCGGGGGCGGACAGCGAGCGCTGGTCGGCGACGGCGAACCAACGCATCTGGTCCACTTCGTCGCCGAAGAACTCCACGCGGATCGGGTGGTCCTCGGTGGGCGGGAAGACGTCCAGGATGCCACCGCGCACGGCGAACTCACCGCGATGCGTCACCATGTCCACACGGGCGTAGGCGGCGTCCGACAAGGCCCGGACCACCTCGGTGAAGGACCGCTCTTCGCCCACTTTAAGCGTCACGGGGACCAGGTCGCCCAGGCCGGCGACGATGGGCTGGACCACGGCGCGGACCGGCGCCACCACCACGCGCAGGGGGGCCGCCGTCGAGCTTTCCGGGTGCGCCAGCCGCCGCAGGACGGAGAGCCGGCGGCCTACTGTGTCCGAGCGCGGCGAGAGCCGCTCGTGCGGAAGGGTTTCCCAACTGGGGAATGCCGCCACGGATTCGGCGGGAAGGTAGGAGGCCAGCGCTGCGGTGAGGTCCTCGGCTTCGCGGCCCGTGGCCGTCACGGCGAGGACCACGGGGCCTGCGGAGCCTTCGCCGGCCAGGGCGTCGGCCATTTCGGCGAGCAGCACGGAACGCATGCCGGTGGGACCACTGATCTGGTAATCCGTGCTCCGGGAGTCGAAGGGCCGCCTGGCCTCGGTGCGGACACGCGCAAAACTCTTGTCTTCCGCGAGTGCGCGGCGCAGACCGTTGAGGCTCATGGCTGAAACTCCTAGGGTGGATCCAAGGGCAGGCAACACAAATGCCCGGAAATTCAAAAGAATGCCGGGTTATTCCAGCCTACCCCTCCCTCCAGACCCAGGAGTTCCCTTTGCAGCCTTCCGTTCCCTCCCACAGCCGGACCGTCCTGGTCACCGGCGCCACCGGCTACATCGGCGGCCGACTGGTCCCCCGGCTCCTCGAGGCCGGACATCGCGTCAAGGTGCTGGTCCGTTCGCCGCAGAAGATCAAGGATGTCCCGTGGCACGACCAGGTTGAGATCGTGCAGGACTCACTGGACGATGCCGCCGGCGTGGAAGAGGCCTTGGCGGGGGTGGAGGTGCTCTATTACCTGGTGCACTCCATGGCCTCCGGCAGTGGGTTCGAAGCCAAGGAGGAAGCCATGGCGCGGCTGGTTGCGGAGGCAGCCAAGGCGGCGGGGGTGGACAGGATCGTCTACCTCGGCGGACTGCATCCGGACAACGAGCTGCTTTCCACGCACATGCGGTCCCGCGAGAAGGTAGGCCGGGTGTTCCTGGAGTCCGGCGTGGATTCCATCGTGTTCCAGGCCGGGGTGGTGATTGGTTCCGGCTCGGCGTCCTTCGAGATGATCCGACACTTGGCGGATACCTTGCCGGTGATGCCTGCACCAAACTGGGTCACCAACCGGATCGAGGCCATCGCCGTGAGGGACGTCCTGCACTACCTGGTCGCCGCGGCGACGCTTCCGGACAAGCTGAACCGGACATTCGATATCGGCTCCCGGGACGTCCTCAAATACAAGGACATGATGAACGAGTATGCCCTGGAGCGTGGACTTCCCCGGCGGCTCGTGATCGCCCTGCCCGTCCCGGCACCCAAGCTCGCAGGGCTGTGGGTGGCACTGGTGACACCCATTCCCTTGTCCATGTCCTTCCCCTTGGTGCAGTCACTGCAGCACGATGCTGTGTCGCGGGAGCACGACGTCGACCATTACATACCGCAGCCCGACGGCGGCCTGACGCCGTACCGCCGCGCCGTCGCCCTGGCGCTGGGCAAGGAACGCGACGGCCAGGTGGAGACCACGTGGGCCAACGCCGGCATCGACGCCGATCCTTTGCCCAGCGACCCCGACTGGGCCGGTTACAAGGTCTACCTGGATGAACGGAGCTTCCACAGCGAAGCAAAGCCGGAACACGTGTGGACCATCATTGAGGGCATCGGCGGCAAGAACGGCTGGTACTCGCTTCCCTTGGCCTGGCGGGTCCGTGGCTGGCTGGACAAGCTCCAAGGCGGGGCCGGGCTGCTCCGCGGACGCCGCCACCCCAAGACGCTGGGCAGCGGCGAAGTGGTGGACTGGTGGCGGGTGGAGGCGATCGAACGCGGCCACCTGCTCCGCCTGCGGGCGGAGATGCGGGCACCGGGACGCGCCTGGCTGGAGCTGGCGGTGGAGCCCGACGGCGGCGGAAGCCTTTACAAGCAGCGCGCCATTTTCTTCCCGCGGGGACTGGCGGGAAGGCTGTACTGGCTGGGCGTCTACCCGTTCCACGGGTTCATTTTTCCGTCGATGGCCAGGAACATCTCGGCGGCAGCTATTGCCCTGCAAGAGGAAGAGGCCGTGGAGCCCGGTTCAGGAGTGTCCACCGACACCCCGTAGGATGTTGGGGAGCTAAAAGAGCTTCAACACCACCAATCCACGGAGGACCCATGGCCCTGAGTGCATCCACCACCTTGCCGCACAGCGTTGACCGCGTAGCTGCTGTTTTCGTCGACGAAGACTTCCTGCGCCACACGAGCGAACTGGTGGGCGGCTCCCTGGAATCGTTCACGATCGACGGTGACACCGCCGGCGCGTTCACCACCACCACCGTCCGCACGCTGCCCACCACGCGGCTGCCGGACATCGCCCGCAAGTTCGTCGGTGAGAGCCTCACCGTCACCCAGACCGAGAAGTGGGACGCTCCTGCTGCCGATGGTTCGCGTGCCAGCACCATCGCCCTGAAGGTCTCCGGCGCTCCCCTGGACGTTTCGGCCGTGCAGCGCCTGATCGCCGAGGGCGGCAGCACCCGCATCGAACTCGAAGGCAACGTCACCTCCTCCGTTCCGTTCCTCGGCGGCAAGATCGCCGACGCCGCGGAACCGATGGTTGGCAAGGCCCTCAACATCCAGTCCCAGCAGGCCCAGGCCTGGCTCGAAAGCCACTAAGGTGCAGCTTCCTGCCATCCTCGCGATCATCCTGATCGTGGCGGGCGTATGGTCCTTGGCGGTGTGGCCGCAGTTCCTCAAGCGCGTCATGAAGGATCCCCGCGCCCGTGACGCCTCGGGCAAGGCCACCAGGTTCCTGACCGTGCACGTGGTCCTGGTGACCATTTCCATGGTGCTGGGACTCGCGACGGCGGCAATCGGCGTCGCCGGCCTTTTCGCGTAACCCTCACCCAACTGAGTCGCAGTTAAGCGCGTTTTGACCCCTCATAACGCGCTCTACTGCGACCCAGTTGGGTAGGATGGATGTTGGTGTGCCGGGAAGTCTGGTCGGCGGTTGATGTGCAGTACCCGCTGATGCCCGCCCACTCAAGAGGAGCCCCCCCGTGGCAGACCGCCCTTCCCCGATCTTCACCCGTTCCAGCTACCCCGAGTACCGGCGTATCCTCGCGATCCTGCGGACCGAAACAGTCGGTGGCGCGCTACTGCTGGCCGCAACGGTCATTGCCCTGATCTGGGCCAACTCCCCCGCCGCGGACGGTTACTTTGCCTTGCGGGACTTCACCATCGGTTACGAGCCGTGGCATCTTGACCTCAGCCTTGGCCATTGGGCGTCCGATGGCCTGCTCGCCGTCTTCTTCTTCCTGGCCGGGCTGGAACTCAAGCGGGAGTTCGTGGCCGGTGAACTCCGCAAGCCCGCCAAGGCTGTTGTTCCCGTGGCCGCTGCTGTAGGCGGCGTGATTGTCCCGGCCCTGATGTACGTCCTCTTCAACCTCGGATCGGCCGAAGAAACACTCAAAGGCTGGGCCATCCCCACGGCAACGGACATCGCCTTCGCCCTCGCGGTCTTGGCCGTGATCAACACACACCTTCCCGCAGCGCTCAGGACCTTCCTCCTGACGCTCGCCGTGGTGGACGACCTCATCGCCATCGGCATCATCGCCTTCTTCTACTCCAGCGGCCTGCAGCCCCTCATGCTCCTCGCATCGCTGGTTCCCCTCGCCCTCTTCACCTTTCTCGTCCAGAAGCGCATCCGGAGCTGGTACGTGCTGCTCCCGCTGGCCCTGGCGACGTGGGCCCTGGTGCATGCTTCCGGGATCCACGCCACCGTGGCCGGAGTGCTGCTGGGCTTCGCTGTTCCGGTCTTTGCCAGCGGCAGGAAGGGTGAACCGGCGGAGGGTCTTGCCGAACATTTCGAACACCGGCTGCGCCCGTTCTCGGCCGGCTTCGCCGTCCCCGTCTTCGCCTTCTTCTCGGCAGGTGTTGCCTTGGGCGGCTTTGGCGGCATGGGTGCAGCCCTCAGTGATCCTGTGGCCCTGGGAGTGGTGGCCGCTCTGGTTGTGGGCAAGGCTGCGGGAGTCTTCGGCACCACTTTCCTGGTCACCAAGACCACGCGGGCCAGCCTGGACTCGAGCATCGCCTGGATCGACCTCTTCGGCCTGGCGCTTCTGGCCGGCATCGGTTTCACGGTCTCACTGCTCATCGGCGAGTTGAGTTTCGGGGCGGGTTCGGCCCACAACGACCACGCCAAGGTGGCCATCCTGGCCGGTTCCCTGATCTCGGCAGTGCTTGCCGCCGTCGTGCTTAAGGCCCGCAACCGTCGGTACCGGCAAGTGGCGGCAGAAGAGCAACGGGACGACGACGGCGACGGCGTGCCTGACGTTTTCGCCCGCAGTTAGGCGACGTCCCCGGCGAGGAGGGTCAGGCGGTGGCCTGGTTGAGTGCGTCCTCGGCAGCCACCCAGGAAATCATGGCGCACTTGACCCGGGCGGCGTACCGGGCGACGCCCTCGAACGCCGCAGCATCGCCGAGGATTTCCGGATCGGCCTGGACTTTCCCGCGGGAACGGAGGACCTCGCGGAAGGTATCGATCACGGCATGCAGTTCGCCGATGGACATGCCCTCGGCCAGCTCGCTCAGGACGGAGGCGGATGCCATGGAAATGGAGCAACCGGCCCCATCCCAGCTGACTTGCCTGACCGTCCCATCCGCGACGGCGAGCCGCAGGGTCACTTCGTCGCCACAGACCGGGTTGAGCTGGTGGGACTGGCCCGTGGCGGCCCCTTCGGGTGCCGGGGTGTCGGCGAGGCCACTGCCGTGCCGCTGCTTGGAGTGGTCCAGGATGATCTGCTGGTACAACTGGTCGAGACTCATGGTGCTTGCCTGTCCGTCAAAGTGTGAATGGAAGGCCCTCAGGCCTGGAAGTACGCCCGCACTCCGGACACAGCGTCCAGGAAAGCGTCGACGTCGTCCGTGGTGTTGTAGAGGTAGGTGCTGGCGCGGGTGGTTGCGGTGAGTCCCAGCCTGCGGTGCAGCGGCTGGGCGCAATGGTGGCCCACGCGGACGGCGATGCCGCGATCGTCAAGGAACTGCCCGACGTCGTGCGCGTGCACTCCGGCGACGTCGAACGCGGCCAGGCCGATCCGTTCGGAACCGGAAGCAGGCCCCACTACGCGGATGCCGTCAATGGCTTCCAAGCCCTTCACCAGCCGCTGGCCCAGCTGGGATTCCCAGGCGTGGATACGGTCGATCCCGGTTTCGCTCAGGTAGTTCACCGCCGCGGCGAGCGCCACCGCCTGGGAAATCCTTTGGGTTCCGGCTTCGAAGCGTTGCGGAGCCGGCAGGTACTCGGCGCGTTCCATGGTGACCGTGGTGATCATGGAACCACCTGTCAGGAAGGGCGGCAGGACGTCCAGGAGTTCCTGCTTCCCGTAGAGCACGCCAACACCCGTGGGCGCCAGCATCTTATGGCCGGAGAAGACGGCGAAATCGACGTCCAGTTCTTTGACGTCGATGGGCAGGTGGGGCACCGACTGGCAGGCATCGAGCACCACCAGCGCGCCCACGCGGCGGGCCAGGGCCACCAGTTCACGCACCGGGTTGACCGTTCCCAGGACGTTGGACGCGTGCGTGAAAGCGAGCAAGCGCGTGCGCTCCCCTACGATCTCCGCCGCAGCGTCGAGCCGGAGCGCGCCGTCGTCCGTGATGGGAATGTACTTCAAAGTGGCCCCGGTGCGGAACGCGAGTTCCTGCCATGGGATGAGGTTGGCATGGTGCTCCATTTCGGTGACCACGATCTCGTCGCCAGGCCCAAAGGCGAGGTCCTTCAACGCCGAACCACCGCGGCCTTGGGCGGACCACAGCGCGGCGTTGGAGAGGGCGTAACTGACCAAATTCAGGCCCTCGGTGGCGTTGGAGGTCCACACCGTTTCCTCATACCGGGCACCGATGAAATCGGCCACCGTCTGGCGGGCGTCTTCAAAAGCCTCCGTTGCCTCCACGGCAAGGTAGTGGGCGCCGCGGTGCACGGCCGCGTTGCGTTGTTCGTAGAACTCCTGCTCGGCTTCGATGACACTGAGCGGGTTCTGCGATGTGGCGCCGGAATCCAAGTACACCAGTGGCTTGCCGTTCACCAGTTGGTCCAGGACGGGGAAGTCGTTCCGGATCCGCAAAACCTCGGCGTTGTCCATGGCGTGCACGGAATGCTTCAGCGAGGCGGGGGTTGATACGACGGTCAAGGGGCGCTCCTTGGAAAGCCTTCAGGGACACTCAATTATCCCACGGCACAGGCCGGCGGGAGTGTGCCTTCCAGCACGTCAGCGGCCGGCGGTCCCCGGCAGCCAACCCAGCGGCGGAACAGCCTCGCTCTCAAAGGCATGGCGCAAGCGCTCCATCATCACCGAGGCCCGGCGGCTCGCCGCACTGCGGGTCCTCGCCTCGTAGCCGTTCGCAGCGCGTGAATAGCACACCGCGGCATGCGCAAACTGGCGGTCCGCGGACAGGCTCCTTCCGGCAGACTCGAGCGTCTTGGGGTCATGGTCCAGCAAGGACAGCGCGAAGGTCTGCAGGGCCACCCCCGCCGGTCCCTGGACAGCGGCGCCCAGCTCGCCGAGGCGCCGCTGCAGCACCAGATCGTCGACGGCGGTGCTGCTTGCGTTGAGGGTCAGGAGGGAGAGCGCCTCGGCTTCGAGCAACGGGCTTTGCCCATGGAAATCTCCGGCAAGCGTGAACAGCCTTCCACCTTCCGCGTGCCACCCCCGCGAAACGGCATCCTCGGCAGCGGCCAGGAACAGGTCAGTGAACGGACCGAAGAACCCTGGGGGCGTTTCCAGCAGGGCAGCGTGGCTTTGGGCGATCCGTTCCCCGGACTGCACAGGGTCTCCACACAGCGCCTCACAGTAGGCCAACATGGCCGCAGCGAACGCCAGGACGGGCGGCAGGCCGGCGTCGGGCAGTTCCGCCACCGCCGGCTGCAGCGTCAGCCGCGCTGCCCGCGGCAGTCCTTGGCTGAGCTGGGCGTACCCGCGGGCCACCTCCAGGCAAACAGCCATGTGGGCGGGCATCGCATAGGACCCCGGACAGTTCAGCAGCGCATCAACGGGACCCCACGCCAGGTTGTGGCGCAAGCAGATGATGTGGCGCAGCAGGACTCCGGGCCGGAAGACCTCCAAGGCAGGGTCTTGGTCTATGGCGGCCATGGCGGCGGACGACTCGGCCAAGGCCTGCGGTGCTGCGCCTGCCAGCAGCAGCCGCCCTGCCTCGTCGATGGTCTTCATGACAAACCCCGCCTGGTCCACGGGCCCGCCCTCGCGGTCTCCGCCAGACTCCGGAACCGCCCCGAGCAGGCTGAGCGCCATGAGCCGATGGCTGGCCTCGTCCCTGACGCCCGCTTGCGATCCTGTGGCTGCCAACTCCCACAGTTCAGGCGTTGCTTCCCTGAGCTGTCCCTCCGCGATGAGCGCACGGGCACGGAGCAGCCTGGCCTCCTGCAGGTGGCCCGGTTCCTTGATGGCGTCCGCCGCACGCAGCGCAAGCTCAGCAGTGGAGGGCCTGTCGGCGGCAGGCGCGGCGGAGAGGAGGAGCTCATCGGACAAGCTCAGGCCGGAATCGAGCGTCCACGTCATCCACCGGAGCATGGTGGGCGCGGACTCGCGTGTCACGGCCGGTCCTTCGATGCCCTTCCGCAGGGCGGTACTCCGCGCCTTGGGGACGGAAAGCCGCGTTCCCTCGCCCCGCAGCCAGGAGCTGGTCCGGACCGTGGGCGGGCGGCCGGGCAGCAACCTGATGTGGTGGGCGGACAGGAGGTGTTCCACGGCGCGCTGGCCGAAGCTGCGCTCCACGGTGTCCAACGCCAGGGGTTCGCCCAAGGCAATGAGCTCCAGTGCTTGGCGCTCCTCCTCGGGACGGTTGGCGTTCTCCGAACTGACGTGCTCAACCACCCGTGGCCAGTGGCAGTGGGCCCGGGCATCGAGGGTCCAGTAGCCATCGCGGAGGACCAGGAGGCCTGCTTCGCGGGCATCCTCCACAGCCAGGCACAAGAGGCCCACGTTGAAGCCACTCATGACGGCCAGGAGGCTGCTCGCGCGGCGTTGGACGTTGCCGCCCAACACCTCTTGGCACAGGGCGTGGGCCTCATTGAAGGTAAAGGGCGGCAGGAAATACTGCTCCAGGAACCCGTCCTCCCACAACTGGTACAGATCCTGGGGCAGGGGACGCCGGCTGTCCGCCGTCGCCACCAGCGTCGCCCCAAAACCGGGAATCAACTGCAGCAGGACCGCCAGGGAGGCCGGGTCGATGTAGTGGATATCGTCCACCAGCAGCACCAGAGGTGCCCTTCGCAGCGGTGTGGCGTGTTTCTTGCTGCGACGGCGTACCGCCGACGGTGTGTACAGGTAATCGGCCGGTCCCAGGGTCCGGGTGAGGGCCCGGAGCACCTGCAGCCCGGGCAGGACGGCATGTTCGTCCGGGGCGTCTTCGCCGCCGGTCAGGGCCCCGAACCGGATTGCCTCGAGCTCAGGCCTTCCGGCGAAGGTGCGTACATCCATGGATTCAGGAAGGCCGGCTTGGATGGAGAGCAACAAATGGCTCTTCCCAGAGCCCCGGTCCCCGACTACCACAATGCCGTTGGTGGACGGTGAAGGTACGGCTGCGAGGATCAGCTCAAGCAGCTTCTTCCGGTCCGGGAATGCTGGTGGCCTCAGCCCGACTGGGACGGTGTCTTCGTCCAGCCAGGGATCCGGCAGCATGCGCACTCCAATAGCAGCAGTCCCTTGGTCCGGGAGGGGTTCGGTGTTCCGCGAATGCGGATCCCTGGCCTAGAAGCCGGCGACGGCTGGGGGGAGAGTCTCGGTCTCAGAAGACTCTGTCGCCGCCGGCTTCGTCCAGGGCCGGACCGTCTTGCGACGGCCGGAGCATCGGCTCAACGAGACCACCGATGCGGGTGTTGCGGTGGGAAGTCCGGCGATGCTTGGGGCTAACCGTGCTTCCTGAGAACAGTTAACCGTGTGGCGAAAAGCAGAACACCAGTAGTTGGTACTCGATTAGTTGCGGGGATTTTCAGCGGCAGTACTCTCTTGTACTCAGTCGTTCGGGAGCGCACTACTTGGTCCGGGCATCGCACAGGCAGGCGTTACTCCATTGAATGGTTAAATTCCGCGGCAACCCGCGGGCAGGTGGTACGCAGGGCGGTTTCGGCGGTACTTAGGCGCCTGCCGTCAGCTGCGGACGGCCGCTCCCAAATCCTCACGGCGACGAATGCCAAGCTTCGCGTAACTGCGGTAGAGGTGGCCTTCCACGGTGCGGACGGAAACCATCAGCTTCTCGGCGATTTGCCGGTCCGTCAGCCCCGAGACGGCGAGCGCCACGATGTCCTGCTCCCTGCGGGTCAGGGGTACGGAGCGGTCCGTTTCGGTGTGGGGGTCGTGGACCAAGGCGTCGCCCAGGTTGGATTCGCTGACGTCGCGCAGCACAGCGGCTTGCCTGGCCTCGGGACGCTTTCCCTCGGCGTCGAACGCGTTCGCTGCCCTGTCGAAGGCCACGGCGGCAGGACCGGGCATTCCTGCAGCGGCCAGGAGGTTCCCGGCGTTCACGAATCCGTCGCCCGCTCCGCCCATCTGGGCCGATGCCAGCGACTCCCAGCCGTTGGCCCACGAGCCTCCCATGGTGGAGGCTGTGTCCTGGATGGCTTCCATGGCTTCCAAGTCCCCCAGTTCAGCGCGGAGCACCAGGTTTTGGAGCAGGACACCCGGGAGGTGGTGGAGAGTCGATTCCCCGGCGATGGTGCGCAGCTTCTCCAGCGCAGAGCCTTTGTCCAGGTGTTCCTTGCCGGCGAGCATGAAGAGTTGGGCCATGGCTTCAACGTAGGCTCCGCCGGCCGCGGCGGTGCTTTGTTCCCTGCCCAGCCGCCGGGCCAGGTCCGTGTTCCCCGAGCGTGCGGCGGCGTAGAACGCCAACGCGTTGCCGAGCCTGCGAAGCCGCTGCGGGTCTTTGACCTTCAGGGCTTCCACAGCGGGCGTCAACACCAGCCCAGCCTGTTCCGACCGGCCCTGGCGCAGCAGCGACAGGCCTTTGAGGGTCTGGATGTCGCCGCCGAAGGTGATGAGCCCCAAGGCCGAGCTGGCGGCATAGCGGTTCAGTGCCGTCTCCGCAGCGGCCCAGTCCCCCGATTCGAGGGCTGCCAAGGCGTAGCGGACCAGGATGAAGTCGCTGAGGTAGAGGAGATCGTCCTTGTGCTCGTCCAGCAGCACCAACGCGTCCCGGCCCTTGTCCAGGGCCTGGACGGGCTGGCCTTCCACCATCAGCAGCTCGCACCGCATGGCCAGCAGGAACAGTTGGCTCATGACGATGTCCGGTTGGTCCTGTTCCAACCCGGACTCAAAAGCGTCCAGGCCTTCCCTCAGTTCCGCATACCGGCCATCGTGTGCCAAGGCAGCCAATTCCAGGGCGAACGCATGCCGCTGGATTCCGTTGACCAATTCCTGGTCCGCCGGGTGCTGCACGGCAACGGCCTCCGCTGCGGCGCGCACATCCGCAACGATTTCCCCGGAGCTGTCCCCCACAGCCGAACGGGCCGCCGCCCACAGGAGTCCGGCACCCAAGGGCCCGGACGGGTCCGCGTCCAGGAACCCGGCACCTTCCTCCAACAGCCGGATGGTACTGCGGTAGTCGCCGTCGTTGTAGTTGACCATCGCCATCACGGCGCGGGCGCGGGGCCGCAGCGCCTCTGACCTGACGCGCTCCGCCGCGGCCATGGCCAGGGGGTTCTGCAGCAGTTTCGCGGCCAGGAACGCTGCCTGCAGCAGCTGTTCATCGTCGACGTCGGCCCCACAGTCCAGTGCCCAGCTCACCATGCGGAGCAGCCCCTCGGCCGTGGCCGGCTCGGTCAGCAAGTGCTGCACCATGCTCTGGCGGATCTGCAGGCTGCGGGCCGGCGAAACGATCTGGCGCAAGGCCTCCCCGTACATGGGGTGCCACATCTTCAGCGGGCTGCCCGCCCCGTTCGTGGCGAGGACCAACCGGCTGTCCATTAAGGAGCGGACGGTGTCCCTGCCCACCAGCGAGTCCAACACGGCGGCAGGGACAGGTTCGGCCAACGCAATGACGTACATCGCCTCCCGCTCGGCCTCACTGGTCCGGAGGACCTTGTTGCGGACCACCTCGGCGAGGCCTTCTCCATTGCCCGTCAGCGCGCGGGTCAGGAACCACACACCATTGCGGCGGACCAGGTTGCCGTCTGCCTTTGAGTCCTCCAGGAGGGACCGCAACAGCAAGGGGTTGCCCTCGGATACTGAATGCAGCACGTCCACGGTGCTGGCCATCACCGTGCCGCCCAGGGTCTTCTCGGCCAGTTCCGTGACCGTTTCCTTCTCCAGCGGGTGCAGTTCCAACCGTTCAGCCAACCCGTCATACCAGAGCTGAAGCAGGGCTGCAGGCAGTCCGGGCCGGGGCCGGCTCGTGGCAACGAGCCGGGCCCAACCGGCCGTGACAAGTTCAGCCAGGATTTGGGTGCTGCCTTCGTCGAGGTCGTGCGCGTCGTCCACCACCAGCAGGAGGCGGGCCCCCGCACTGCCCCGGCGTTTCTCGAATTGCGACCAGAATTCGCGCAGGATCGCTACCGGCGAGGTGGCCTGGTCCACGGGCAGGTCCAACAGGTACGGGGACAGGACGCCAAAGGGAACGGCGGACAGGGCGGGGCTTCCATGGACCCGCATCACCACCATTTCGTCGGCCAGACGGGCAGCAATCTCCGCTGCCATGGCGGTCTTGCCGATTCCGGGGTCCGCAAGGAGCAGGACGGCTCCAGCGCCCTCCTGCCTCAATATTTCCGTCGCCAGGTCCAGTTCGGCTTCCCGGCCCACAAGGTGCTCAGCCTGCATGGGCAGCGCTCAGCCTTGGACGGTTCGTCCCTTCGTTACAGCAGGCCATTGAGCTCGCCCCGCGAGGAGACACCCAGCTTGGTAAAGACTTGGTAGAGGTGGCCTTCCACGGTCCGCACAGACACCCCAATATCCATGGCGATTTCACGGTTGCTGACACCCTTTCCAGCAAGTTTGGCGATTTGCCGTTCCCTCTCGGTGAGGACAGGCGCATCGCTGCGAGGTTGGATCGGCAGGGCCGATACTGATTGTTCCAGTCGTTCGAGCCTGAGCTGGGCTGTCCGTGCCGTGGTGGTTTCACCGGCGTCGCGGGCGAAGTCCAGGGCCATCGCCACGCACCGGGCCTCGACCACCAGCAGGTCCAACGCCGCGGCGGCATCTGCGGCCGCCAGGAGCGAACGTGAGCTGCGGGTCAGCGAACCGCGGGCCAGGTCGCCGGAGATCTTCGCCAGCGGACCCTGACGGCTGGCCGCGATGTCTTCCAGGAAGCGGTACTCGGCGTCCGTGCCCTCCACCGTGGCACCGAAGAGGCAAATACCCGCAGTGGTGAACCGTTGCTTGGCCACATCCAGGTGGACCTTCGCCAGGAGCCGCTGCTTCACCTCGGGATCGCCCATCCAGCGGCCGGCCATCTCCGCGCAGAATTCAGCTACCGATTCGGAGAAATACATTCCCGTACCCCGGCACGTCCGGTAAAGATCCAAGTAGCGGCCCGCTTCCAAGGCGTTCCCCAGCTGGGCGTAGGCGAAGGCGGTGGCAGCATAGGCCACCTTCACGAGGTTCATGGCGGGCCGCAGTTCAAGCTGCGCCGCAGCCGAACGCAACGGTTCAATGGCACACGACGGTTTGCCGGCATAGGCGTACGCCAGCCCGATGCCCAATTCGGTCACGGCACCCCGGAACTGCAGGCGCGAGGGCTTGGACGGCGCCCGGCGCATCAACTCGATGCATTTGCGCCAGTGGCCGGACAGCAAGAGCACCAGGTAGGTGTGCCGGGCGAAGGCTTCCTCCAGGGAAGGCGTGGTACCGGCCTGCCGAAGATGTTTGGACATGGTGCGCGCCAATTGCTGGGCTTCCAGTTCGCGGCCCAACATGCAACGGGCCTCCACCAGGAAGAAGCCGCACCGCAACCAGTGCTCACTGTCCTCACCGGGTTCCTGCGCATGTTCACGTTCCAGGGCCTCAACAATGTCAGCGTATTCGCCCATGTACGTCTGGTACTCGTAGTTGCAGAGGTTGAGCCGGTTGCGTGCCCGGGAGAGGTCGGTGTCCGCATGGATTCCTGAGGCCTCCATCGCGGCAAGGGATTCCCTGGCCTCCGTGATCACTCCCGGGACCATGGCGGAGCGGCCGTCGATCCACGTCATGGCCTGGCACTTCGCCGCCGTGATCTCGGCGAAGTCCGTGGGTCCCAGGACCGCCAGGTGCGCCTCCGAGACCTCATCCAGTGCCTGCGCGGCGTGCAGCGGGAGGTCCAGCATGAGGTAGGACGCTGCCTTGAGTCGCTGGCCGGCCACCCATTCGGGATCCTTGGGATCGAGCGAAACGGTGCACTGGATGGCGAAGTTGGGATCGTACTCGTCCAGGGCAGCGCGTCCCGCCGCGAGGGCGTGCGATGCCGACGGCGAAGGTTCGTCCTCGCACTCGTGCATCCAGGCTGCGTAGCTGAGCAGGTCCTGGGGTGCCAGGCCATGGAGTTCGGGCTCCTTGGGTCCCAGGAGCATGAGGCGCAGTTCCCGGCGACGCCTGGTGCTCAGCCACCCCCGGACAACCTCGCCCAAGTAGGGATCCCGGAGCGAAACCCAGTGCTCCCCGGAACGGTCCACCGAAAGGAGGCCGGATTCCTCCATCTCCACCAGGACTTCGGTGCTGAAGATCGCGGCCAGGTCCATGAGCGTCGCCCGCCGGGCACAGGCAAGGATTTCGACGACGGTCCGGTTGGCTGGGGATTCGCGCGCCAGCCGGGAGCGGACAAAGTCCTCCACCACCGTCGCGCCGTCGAGCTTGATGCGGTCACGAAGGGTCCACACCGAGTCGTTGAGCACCAGGTTGCCCGAATGCCGCTGCTCATCCAGCAGCGCATGCAGGAGCATCGGGTTCCCGCCCACGGCGGAGTGCAGCGAACCCACCAGGGTTGAGGAAACGTAGTGGCCCAGGACCGAGCCCAGCACCTGTTTGGTCTGCTCTTCTGACAGGGCGTTCAGGTGCACTTCACCCAATTGGCCTTCGAGCACCAAGCGATGGAAATCTGCGGGGAGGTCGCTGGCGCGCTGGACGGTGGCGATCACCTTCGCGGTGCCCGTGGCCATGAGGTTGAGCAGCACGCCCGTGCTCATCGGATCCATTCCGCCGGCGTTGTCAACGATGAAAACTGTCTGGCGTCCTCCGGCTTCGGCCCGGATCAGCGACGTGACGGCATGGAGGATGCCCGTCGGTGAGCTCACTGCCTCCGAGGGCAGCCGGGCCAGGAGAAAACCCAAGCAGCCATAAGGGGTCTGTCCGCTGGCCAAGGTATTGCGCAATTGCAGGCTGTGGACCTTGGGACCGAGGGAGGACACCACCGCCCTTGCCAGCCCGGACTTGCCGATTCCGCGGTCACCGGTCAGGACAACGCCATAGGATTCGGATGATTCGAGATGCTTGTTGGCCCTTGCGAGATCCTGGCTGCGCGCCAGGAGGGACCAGGTTTGCCGATCCGAGGGTCCGCCAACAAGATCGGGAGCCGCAGCCCTCGCTGCGCCTCCCCCATTCCTGTTTAGCAACTCCGCCGACACCCGCATCCCTCGCTACAACATCCCGACAGTCCCCACCGCGTACCCTGCGTACCATGCACACTACCGCCGGGCGCCGACAGTTAGTAGGGCCAAGGGTTCTTACGACCGTAAGGCTTTGATCAGGCTTTCCTCAAGATTTGCTCAAGAACGCGCCGGGTGGTGTTTCTGCTGCGCGGCAAGCAAACCCTGGGCCATGAGCAATTCCACGGCGTCGGCTGCTTCGTCCAGCAGCAACGGGAGTTCCTTCTTCTCCGTGGTTCCGAAGTCCCGCAGGACAAAATCGGCGGTGTCCATGCGTCCCGGGGGACGGCCGACGCCCACGCGCACGCGCAGGTAATCCTTGGTGGCAAGCGCCTTGGAGATATCCCGCAGCCCGTTGTGGCCGCCCTCGCCGCCACCGATCTTGAGCTTGAGGGTATTGAACGGGATGTCGATTTCGTCGTGGACGGCAATCACGTGGTCCGGGGCGATGTCGAAGAACTTGCTCAGCGCCGACACCGGGCCACCGGAAACGTTCATGTACGTCATCGGCTTGGCCAGCACTACCCGGGGACCGCCGATCCCGAGCCGGCCCTCCACCACCTGGGCACGCGACTTGTGGGCCTTAAACTTTCCACCCATGCGTGCGGCCAGTTCATCCAGGACCATCTGGCCCACGTTGTGGCGGTTGCCGCTGTACTCGCTGCCGGGGTTGCCCAGGCCAACGATCAGCCAAGTGTCAGTCATGGTTTCATCCTAGGGAATCTGGTGGGTACTGCAGGTCAGGCAAAGGAAAGTGGCCGGGACCCCGCAGGGACCCGGCCACTCTTCGAAAGGCTAAGCCTCAGACTACTCGGCAGCTTCTTCAGCGGCCGGTGCTTCTGCGCCTTCAGCTGCCTCTTCTTCTTCAGCTGCAGCAGCAACCGGCTCCGAGATGTTGACCACCAGGGTGTCGGCTTCGGTCAGCAGGCTGACGCCCTTGGGAAGAACGACGTCGGAAGCGTGGACGTGCGCGCCGGCCTCGCGGCCTTCGATGTCAACCTCGAGGGCGGTGGGCAGGTGGGTAGCCTCGGCCTCAACGGAGAGGGTGACGGCTTCCTGGTTGGCAACGGCACCCGGAGCAACTTCACCGGTGACGTGCACAGGAACGTCCACGGTGACCTTCTCGCCCTGGCGGACCGTCAGGAGGTCCATGTGCTCGATGGTCTGCTTGATGGCGTTGCGCTGGATGTCCTTGACGATGGTCAGGTGTGCCTCGCCGTTGATGTCCAGGTTCAGCAGGGCGTTGGCAACGCGGACTGCCAGGGTGGTTTCGCGGCCCGGGAGGGTTACGTGGACGGGCTCTGCACCGTGGCCGTAGATGACGGCGGGGATGCGGCCGGCGACGCGTGCACGGCGGGCGTAGCCCTTGCCGAATTCGGTGCGCAGTTCTGCTGCGAGCTTCTGCTCAGACATGTGTACTCCTTGATTACTGGTGTACCGCCGGATGGCGGTTGGTTGATCAGCAAGGGCGGAGGTCTGGAGTGACCTTCCACGCCCGCGGGCCCGGACTTGAACGCCGGCCGCCTTTGTCGAAGGAGGTTACAGACCCAGTCGATGACGGAGACATCCACCGGTTTCAACAACCGGCGTGCTCTCCCTCGCCAAGGTATCCCCGAAAGTTTACCAGCGGTCCGGCCGGAAACGGAAAACGGGCCATCCACCGCACTCAAGCGGTGGATGGCCCGTCGTCAGGATCAGTCCCTGTCAGGCCTCGGCTATGCTTTGCCGTCGAACAGGCTGGTGACCGAACCGTCGTCGAACACTTCACGGATGGCGCGGGCAATCAGCGGCGCGATCGAGAGGACCGTGAGCTGCGGGAAGCGCTTCTCTGCCGGGATGGGCAGGGTGTTGGTGACCACCACTTCGCG
This sequence comes from Paenarthrobacter sp. NPDC090520, assembly GCF_044769205.1. NCBI lineage: Bacteria > Bacillati > Actinomycetota > Actinomycetes > Micrococcales > Micrococcaceae > Paenarthrobacter > Paenarthrobacter sp. NPDC090520. The sequence goes on along the minus strand of NZ_JBIVXM010000006.1, from coordinate 61,076 downwards.
GGCACCGGAGTCAGCCAGGCGCTGCGCTGCCGGGTCCGAGAACACGGCGTGGGTGCAGGCAATGATGACGTCCTTGGCGCCGGCGTTCTTCAGCACCTGGACGGCGCCGGAGATGGTTCCGCCGGTGTCGATCATGTCGTCGATGAGCACGCAGGTGCGGCCTTCGATCTGGCCCACCACGGTCTTGGAGACGGCCTGGTTGGGAACCGTGAGGTCGCGGCTCTTGTGCACGAACGCCAGCGGGGCACCGCCCAGGCGTTCGGCCCACTGCTCGGCAACGCGCACGCGTCCGGTGTCCGGCGAAACAACGGTGATGTTGTCAGCTTCGACCTTGGTGCGGATGTAGTCGGCCAGCAGCGGGATGGCCATGAGGTGGTCCACCGGGCCGTCGAAGAAGCCCTGGATCTGGGACGTGTGCAGGTCCACGGACATGATGCGGTCAGCGCCCGCGGTCTTGTACAGGTCCGCAACCAGCCGGGCGGAGATGGGCTCGCGGCCACGACCCTTCTTGTCCTGGCGGGAGTACGGGTAGAACGGCGAAACCACCGTGATGCGCTTGGCCGAGGCACGCTTGAGGGAGTCGATCATGATCAACTGCTCCATGAGCCAGTTGTTCAGGGGTGCCGGGTGGGCCTGGATCACGAACGCGTCGGTGCCGCGGACGCTCTCGGCCGAACGGACGTAGATTTCCCCGTTGGCGAAGTCGTAGGCGTCGATGGGCAGGAGCTCTGTTTCGAGTTCCTTCGCGATTTCCTGCGCCAGCTCCGGATGTGCCCTTCCGGCGGCGAGAACCAGTTTCTTCTCGCCGTGTGCGGTAATTTCGCTCATGCCTGTGTGCCCTCTTCTGTGGTTGCCGGGGATGGTGAGGATGTGGGGGCGGCTGCAAGCCGCGGTTCCAGGGCTGCCTCTGCGTGGCGCGCAGAGATGGAGCCTTCGCGGTTGGCCAGGACCCAACCCTCGGCGTTCCGCTGCGCGGCGAGGCTCACGGCCAGGGCACCTGCGGGGACGTCCTTGCGGATCACTGCACCGGCGCCGCTGTACGCTCCGTCGCCCACGGTGACCGGGGCGACGAAAACGGTGTTGGAACCGGTCCGGACGCCGGAGCCGATGACCGTACGGTGCTTCTTCTCGCCGTCGTAATTGGCGGTGATATTGCCGCAGCCGATGTTGGTGTCTTCGCCGATTTCGGCATCGCCGGCGTAACCGAGATGGGACAGCTTCGAGCCGCGGCCGATCGTCACGTTCTTGGTTTCGTAGAAGGCGCCGATCTTGCCCGTCTCCCCCAGCACCGTTCCCGGGCGGAGGTAGGTGAACGGTCCGACGCTCGCCTTGGCACCAATGGTGGAACCGGATCCGTGGGTGCGGACCACCTTCGCGCCTTCGCCTACGTGCACATCGGTGAGGGTGGTGTCAGGTCCGACGACGGCGTCCCTCGCCACGGTGGTGGAACCGTGCAGTTGGGTGTTGGGCAGCAGGCGGACGTCCTCGTCGAGGGTCACGGTGGAGTCGATCCACGTGGTGGAGGGGTCCACCACGGTGACGCCGGCGCGCATCCAGGATTCGATGATGCGGCGGTTGTGCTCTGCGCCGAGCGCAGAGAGCTGGATGCGGTCGTTGGCGCCTTCGACCTGCCAGCGGTCGTCAGTCACGACGGCGGCAACCCGGCCACCGGCGTCGCGGGCCAAACCGAGCACATCGGTCAGGTACATCTCGCCCTGTGCGTTGTCCGTGGTGACGCTTTCGAGCGCCTTGCGGAGGACTGCGGCATCGAAGGCGTAGATACCGGAGTTGATCTCGCGGATGGCTCGTTCCTGGTCCGTGGCGTCCTTGTGCTCGCGGATGCCCAGCACGGTGCCATCCTCGGCACGGAGGATGCGGCCGTAGCCCGTGGCGTCGTCCAGCACGGCGGTCAGGACGGTCACGGCGTTGCCCTCGGATTCGTGGGTGCTGACCAGTTCGCCCAGGAGTTCACCGGTGAGCAGCGGGACGTCGCCATAGGTGACCACCACGGTGCCGCTCAGCTCGGCTTCCGTGTCCAGGGCCTTCACGGCTACCTCGACAGCGCGGCCCGTGCCCGGGATGTCGTCCTGGTCCACGATCAGCGCTGCGGGATCCTGCACGGAGACGTGCTCGGCGACGCGGTCGCGCTCATGACGGACCACCAGGGCAAGCTTTTGGGGGTTGATCGAACGGGCGGCGAGGATCGCGTGGCCCACCATGGAACGGCCGCCGATTTCGTGGAGAATCTTGGGAGTCCGCGATTTCATTCGCGTTCCGGCACCTGCCGCCAAGACGATGACCGCTGCGGGACCGGTGGTTTCGGGGCTCACGTACTGGCTCTCCTTGCTCGGTTTGTCCCGGATATTCCGGCTTCGGAATGCTGCCATCCGAGCTTTGGACCCAGGCACTGCTCAAGCCGTTCCAGGTACAGAGTGGAGCGCATTTCCGACCGTTCCGCCCATAGGATTCGAACCTATACTCCACGGCTCCAAAGGCCGGGGTGCTGCCGTTACACCAGAGCGGACCGTGCATGCTTTCCACATCCGGACGGCAGGGTCCGGAGGCGTTCCCGGATCACCGGGATGCACACACAAGAAACTAGTTTGCCATGACCTTTGCGTGCTTCGCGACTTGACCCTCTTTTGCCGGGTTGTGAACTGCGCGTCCGGCCTCCCGCCGCTGCCCTTGGTGCATGATGGACAAGTGAGCAAGCGCACCGAACTCCCCCTGCACACCGCTGTCCCTGAGTCCTTGGAACCCCGTACCGGCGGGTCCCCTGTCCGGGCCAGGATGACGGGCCAGCAGAGGCGTGCGCAGCTCATCGGCATCGGCCGTGCCTTGTTTGCCGCACGGGGCCTGGACGGCACCACCATCGAAGAAGTCGCGGCCACTGCGGGCGTTTCCAAGCCTGTGATCTATGAGCACTTCGGCTCCAAGGAAGGCTTGTACCGGCAAGTCGTGGACACGGAATTCCGGATCCTTCTGGATTCCATCACCGGGGCCCTCAGTACCGACGCCAAACCCCGGGTCCTCGTTGAGCGCGCCGCGTTGGCCCTCCTGGGCTACATCGAAGAACGCACCGACGGATTCCGGATCCTGATGCGCGACGCCCCGCCCTCACAACCCGAGGGCGCGTTCTCCACGTTGCTCTCCCACGTCACGGCCCGCGTAGAACACCTGCTCTCGGACGAATTCGCCCGGCGGGGCTTCAGCGCGGCGGACGGCGCCATGTACGCCCAGATGCTCGTTGGCATGGTGGCGATGACCGGCCAGTGGTGGCTCGACAGCCGCGAACCGGACAAACGCGCCGTTGCAGCGCACTTGGTTAACCTGGCCTGGAACGGCCTCACCGGCCTGCAGAAGGAACCCGAGCTCCGCACCGAAACCTAAGCCAACCCTCTCTCACCAAACCACCCCAAAACCCCAACCCTCTCTCACCAAACCACCCCAAAACCCCAACCCTCTCTCACCAAACCACCAACCCTCTCTCACCAAACCACCCCAAAACCCCAACCCTCTCTCACGCAACCACCCCAAAACCCCAACCCTCTCTCACCCAACCACCCCAAAACCCCAACCCTCTCTCACCCAACCACCCCAAAACCCCAACCCTCTGTCACGGACGAAGTAGGGTCGGACGTATGACTGCCTTGCAGATTTATGTCCTTTTCCCCGGTACTGCCCGTGAAGCCCTTGCCTTCTACCAGGGAGTCTTCGGCGGAGAACTCACCCTCCACAGCTACGGAGAGTTTGGGCGCACCGATGGCCCCGAGGACGCGGTCGCCCACGGCGTCCTCGACGGTGCAGTTGCCTTAGCCGGCGCAGACGCGGCGGCAGGCGAGACGAGCATCCGCACGGAAGGACTGATGCTCTCGCTGCTGGGCGCAGCCGCGCCAACGGAACTGCACGGATGGTTCGAACGACTCGCCGACGGCGGCACGGTCATCGACCCTCTCGGCCCCAAACCCTGGGGAGCCAGCGACGGTCAGGTGATCGACCGCTACGGCTTGCACTGGCTGATCGGTTACGAACGCGGTTAGGAACGCCCGTTCGTGAGAGAGCGCCCGCCAAAACGGACGATTCGGTGAGAGAGCATCCGCCGAACCGGGCGATTCGGTGAGAGAGCATCCGGCAAAACGGGCGATTCGGTGAGAGAGCATCCGGCAAAACGGGCGATTCGGTGAGAGAGCGTCCTACTCGCCGAGGACCTCGGCGGCCTCCAGCCACTCCAGTTCCAGACCTTCCTTCTCGTCAAGCAACTCCTGCAGCTTGGCATTGAGTTCCCCGAGCGCGTCGAAGTCGCCGGATTCGGACTTGGCGGCCATCTGGGTGTGGAGCTTTTCCTCCTGCTGCGCGATCTTGCCCAGTTGGCGGTCGATCCTGTTGAGGTCCTTGCGAGCCTCGCGCTTCTCAGCCTCGCTGGGTCCGGAGGCAGCAGGTGAGGTGCCTCCGGAAGCAGACGTTGTGGGCGCGCCGGATCCACCCACAACGGCACCCGAAGCCAAGGCAGCTTCCCGCAGTTCCAGGTACTGGTCCACGCCACCGGGCAGGCCACGAAGTTTACCGTCGCCCAGCAGCGCCATCTGGTGGTCCGTGACGCGTTCCAGGAGGTAGCGGTCGTGGCTGACCACAACCAACGTTCCGGGCCAGCCATCCAGGACATCCTCGACGGCGGCCAGGGTGTCGGTATCGAGGTCGTTGGTGGGCTCGTCGAGCATCAGCACGTTGGGTTCGCCCACCAGCAGGCGCAAGAGCTGCAGCCGACGACGTTCTCCACCAGAGAGATCCGTGACGGGGGTCCACTGCTTTTCCTTCGTGAAGCCCAACTGCTCCACGAGTTGCCCGGCGGTGAATTCCTTGCCACCGACGTTGAAGGACCGCTTTTCGCGTTCAATGACCTCAATGACCCGCAGATCCGAGACTTCGTCGAGCTCCTTCACATCCTGGGTCAGGACGGCGGTCACCACGGTCTTGCCGCGCTTGAGCTTGCCGGCACTCGGCTGGATGTCCCCGTTGAGCAGCTTCAGGAGCGTGGACTTGCCGGCACCGTTGACGCCCACCAGGCCCAGACGTTCGCCCGGAGCAAGGCGCAGGGTGATGTTGTTGAAGAGTTTCTGCCCGGCCTCGCCACCTTCGAAATCGAGCGAAACGCCCTCGAGGTCCAGCACGTCCTTGCCCAGCCGGGCGGTAGCCATTTTGTTCAGCGCCACCGAGTCGCGTGGCTCCGGGACATCGGAAATCAGCTCGTTGGCGGCCTCGATGCGGAACTTGGGCTTGGACGTACGGGCGGGCGCCCCTCGCCGGAGCCAGGCCAGTTCCTTCTTGACGAGCTGCTGGCGCTTGTTCTCGACGACGGCGGCCATCCGGTCCCGCTCGGCGCGCGCCAAAACGTAGGCGGCGTATCCGCCGTCGAACATGTCCACCATGGCGTCGTGGACTTCCCAGGTGTAGTTGCAGACTTCGTCCAGGAACCACCGGTCGTGGGTGACCACAAGGAAGGCGCCCTGGTTGGCACGCCAGCGTGACTTGAGGTGCCGGGCGAGCCACGCAACGCCTTCGACGTCAAGGTGGTTGGTGGGCTCGTCAAGCATGATGACGTCGTGGTCTTCGATGAGGAGCTTTGCCAGCGCCACACGACGCTTCTGGCCACCGGACAGCGAGTGGACGTTCGCGTGCCAGTCGACGTCGCCCACCAGGCCGCCCATGATTTCGCGGATCTTGGGGTTGGCGGCCCATTCGTGATCCGCGCGGTCGCCGACGATTGCTGCGCCAACCGTCAGGTCGCCGTCGAGCACGTCACCCTGGTCCAAGTAGCCGACGTTGACGTCGCCGCGCTTGGTGACACGGCCGGAATCCGGGGTGGAGCGCTGCGCGAGCAGCCGCATGAGCGTGGATTTGCCGTCACCGTTGCGGCCCACCATGCCAATCCGGTCGCCGTCCTCCAAACCGAGGGTGACGCCGTCGAGGACTGTGCGGGTTGCGAAGGAAACCGTCAGGTTTTCGCCGCCAAGAAGGTGGGCCAAGAGGTACTACTTTCTACAGCTGGAAATGCGTACTAAAGGAGGGTATCGGAGATGATCCGGGCACCCGGTACGGGGCCATGGACCGCCTTGGCCGTGTGGCCCCGGTGTGAAAGCTCTTCAGCGAGGACGGCTGCGGAGTCCGGGTCCCGGGACAGCAGGGCGATGGTGGGTCCGGAACCGGAGACCATTCCGGCCAGCGCTCCCCTGGCCTCCCCGAGCCCGATCGTGTCCCTCAATCCCGGGGCGAGGGCAATCGATGCACGTTGGAGGTCGTTGACCAGCACCCGACTCAGCGTTTCGGGGTCGCCATTCCGGAGTGCCTGCAAAATCGTGGGATCCACGTCCACGGGCTCCGGGATTTCGCTGCCTTCGGAGTCACGGAGGCCATCGAGCGTCCGGAACACCTCGGGGGTGGAGAGCCCGTAGTCGGCGAACACCAGCACCCAGTCCATTTGTGCCTTGGCCAGCGCCGGCGATAACTTGTCGCCCACGCCAAGCCCGACGGCGGTCCCGCCCAGGAGCGAAAAAGGCACGTCTGCGCCAAGCTCGGCGGCCACGTGGGCCAGTTCCTCGCGTGACAGGCCGCTGTCCCACAGGGCGTCACAGGCCAGGAGCGTGGCCGCAGCGTCCGCGGATCCGCCACCCATGCCACCAGCCACGGGTACGCGCTTGGTAATTTCCAGGTGCACACCCGTCGGCTTCTCGGACATCTCGGCCATGAGGGCCGCCGCCTTGTAGGCGAGGTTGCGCTCGTCCAGCGGTATATCCACGCCGTCCAGGTCCAGGGTGCTGGAAGGACTGATGCTGACAGTTATTCCCGGGGTTTCCGTGCTGGTGGCAGCAACTTCTTCATACAGCGACACCGCCAGGTAAACGCTGGCAACGGAATGGTAGCCGTCCTGCCTCAGTGGGCCAACGCTCAAGGAGACGTTGACTTTGCCCGGAGCCTTCACTCGGACAGTGCGCGGGTGGAACCGCTCCCCCACGAAAGGCAAACCACGGGTGCCCGCGCTCATGCGTCCCTTGGGTGGCGGGCTTCGGCGATGCGTACGTAGGCGGAGATGTCCAGCACTTCGCCGCGGGCAGTGGGGTCCACGCCGGCTTCGACCAGGCACCGTTCGGCCTCCACGGCGCCTCCTGCCCAGCCGGCCAAGGCGGCGCGGAGGGTTTTCCGGCGCTGGGCGAATGCGGCGTCGATCACGGCGAAGACCTGGTCCCGCGTCACGTGCGTGGCGGGGGGCTCGTGCCGGGTGAAGGCAACCAGTCCGGAATGGATTTTGGGGGCCGGCCAGAAGACGTTCATGCCGATCACTCCGGCTTTGCGCATCTGTCCGTACCAAGCTGCCTTGACCGACGGAACTCCGTAGATTTTGGAGCCGGGACCTGCGGCAAGGCGGTCCGCCACCTCGTCCTGGACCATGACCAGGCCATGGCGGAGGCTCGGGAAGTGTTGGAGCAGGTGCAGGACCACGGGAACTGCCACGTTGTACGGCAAGTTGGCTACGAGGGCGGTAGGTTCAACCGGCAGCTCAGTTACCTTCATGGCGTCAGAGAGGACCAAGTGGAAGTGCTCTTCAGCCTGCGGACGCCAAGCACGCACCGTCTCGGGCAGCTTCTGCGCCAGCACGGGATCGATTTCGACGGCGACAACCTCACGTGCCGCGTCGAGCAGCCCGAGCGTCAACGAGCCCAGGCCGGGCCCCACTTCCAGGACGGTCTCCGAGGCATCAATGTTCGCCGCCGATACGATCCTGCGAATGGTGTTGCCGTCGATCACGAAGTTCTGCCCCAGCGTTTTGGTGGGGCGGACACCGATTTCCTCGGCTAACCGTCGGATGTCAGTTGCGCCCAGCAAAGGCGCGACGGCGGCGGGTTCGGAATTCGGTTCAGTCACCTAGGTATCGTATCGCCTGCGCGGGATCAGGCAGCGCCGGCGCAGCCCCAGTCACGCAGGCCGTTCTTGGCGTAGAGGCGGTTGGCGATCTCGATCTGCTGTGCTTTGCTGGCAAGGTTTGCCGTCGGGGCGTAGGCGCCACCACCGTTGGCCAGCCAGGTGGGGCTGGAGAACTGCAAGCCGCCGTAGTAGCCGTTGCCGGTGTTGATGGCCCAGTTGCCGCCGGATTCGCACTGGGCGATCCTGTCCCACATGGCCTCGTTCGGCGCGCCGGTAGCGGCACCGGAGACAGCCTTGGCGGGGGTGGCTGCGGGGCGGGCCTTGGTGCCGACGGCCACCTTTTCGGTGACCGGCTGGGTGGTGACGTTGCTGGAGACCAGCGTCCGGGAAGCTTCGCGTCCGTCCACCAGGACCAGCTTGAACGTCTTCACCACGGAACCGGCGACGCCCTTCTGGGTCACCTTTTCTTCGCCCTTGAACAGATCGGCGCTGTCTGTGCGGACGCTGTCGAACGGAACTTCTTCGGTGGCGTCGGCTGTCTTGCTGGTGTCCACGCGGGAGACCTTGATCACCATGTCCTGGATAACGGGAGCGTTGCCCGGCTGGGAGACACGGTCGCTGGCACCCACGGTGATCCCCGCGTCCTTGAGGACCTCGGCAACATCGGACGCCGTGGTGGTGGTGCTGGTGTCCTTGCCGTCGGCCACCAGGCTGATGGTCTTGGGGGTGGAGATGGAAACGAAGGAACCCTCCACGGCCAGGGAAGCGTCCTTGGGCTGGGAAATCTCCGACGAACTGGCCACGCCGAGTTCGCTGACCAGCCCTGCGACGTCCGGGGCGTTCGTGTTCACGGTCTTGCGGGCGCCGTCCAGTTCAATGGACACGGCCTTGGCAAGGTTGACGTTGACCACCGAACCGTTTTCCACGCGCGTGTCCAGGGCAGGAGTCACGCGATCGTCGTTCTTCAATTCCACCTTGGCGGCTTTGACCACTTGGTCAACTGTGCCGCCGAAGGTCTGGATGGAGCTCACTTTGCCGTCAACGTTGAGGGTGACGGTCTTGTTGTTGCCCACAAAGGCAACAACGCCGGCCACCAAGGCCACCAAAACCAGTGCCTGTGCACCAACTTTGAGGAAGCTGAACTTTCCATCCGTTGTGAAGAACTTGATCACGTTTGCCCATAACTCTCAGACCATCCGGGCACGGGGATAAGCACAGAACAAACATGCCCGGCCGCGCAGGAACGGGGCCAGGCAAACGAGCCTGGTCCCACACGCGCGGCGGCCATCTGTGCCGCCAAAACATTCAACTGGGTTGTCCGGGATAACCGAACCAGCTGTCCGGAGGCCTTCCCCGACCCCGGCTATTTCTTGTACACAGTAACCGATCTGTTATAAAGCGGCCAAGAAATCTGCATACCGGGTATTCAGCCGAACAGCACCATGGGGCGAGGAGAAGCGGCGCTCAGGCCCATGTTCCGTAGGCGTTGACGGTGTTTTCGGCCAATCGCGAACACAGCCCGGCCAAGTCACTTCCTGTCACATCCGCCATGGAACGGACGGTGTACGGAACCATGTAGCTGGCGTTCGGCCGGCCACGGTGAGGGTGCGGGGTGAGGAACGGCGAGTCGGTTTCCACCAATATCCGGCTCGGCTCTGCGATGGCGAGCGCTTCCCTGAGGTTGTCTGCATTCTTGAAGGTCATGGTTCCGGCGAAGGACATGTACCAGCCGTTCTCGTTGCAGATCCGGGCCAATTCGGCGCCGCCCGAAAAGCAGTGGAAGACAACGGTCTCCGGAGCGCCTTCTTCCCGCAGCACCTGAACCACGTCGTCATGTGCGTCCCGGTCATGGATCTGCAGGGTGAGTCCCAGCCGTTTGGCGATGTCGATGTGCCTGCGGAAGGAGTACCGCTGGTGGGCCAGTCCTTCTCCGTGGGTCCGGAAGAAGTCCAATCCTGTCTCTCCGATGGCGCGAACGCGGGGGTGGCGCGCCAGTTCCTCGATCTCGGCGAGCGCCGAGTCGAGTTCGCCCCGGCCAGCGTAGACGGGAGCATCGTTGGGATGGATCGCCACCGCTCCGAGCAGGCGCGGGTCGGCTTCCACGGCCTCCACGGTGAATCGCGAGGACTCCAGGTCACAGCCAACCTGCACCGCCCCTTGGACACCAACGGCTTCCGCGGAGTCCATGGCATCGGCAACGTTGACCGCGATCAGTCCGTGCCGGAAGTCGAGGTGAGTGTGATTGTCCATCACGGGCACGGGAAGCGGTTCCGGGGCCGGCGGGTACTCTTTGCGGGAATCCTTGGCCCCGGCCGCGTCAACGTTGCTGCGGTAGGGAGCAGGAGCGAGGGAGTTGCACATGCTCCCACCTTAACCGGACCGCGGTCCCGCCCGTGCCGCCGCAGCACTTCGCATAAATTCCAGTTGGTACATAAATTCGCCTGCCACTATGTGAGCCACGCCCAAACTCTGGGTAGGCTGGAACGGACAAGGAGGCCACACGGGGGACGTTGGCCACGGCTGAAGGGCAATCCATGGAGTCCAAGCGACACGTCACCGTTGAACCCGCTGCCTTCCAGGGCGAGGCATACGCCGCTGCGCCCCGGGATGCCGTCCTCAACGGGCACAAGCCGCAGGTCATGGACCCGGAACGGTTCCACGATGCCAGCGAACGGATCCTGACCGCCATTGGCAAGGTCATCGACGGCAAGGCTGACGCCGCAAAGCTGGCCCTCACTGTGCTGCTGGCCCAGGGGCATCTGCTCTTGGAGGACGTTCCCGGCGTGGGTAAGACCATGTTGGCAAAAACCCTGGCCAGGACGGTGGACTGTACGGTTTCGCGCATCCAGTTCACCCCGGACCTCCTCCCTTCAGATGTGACGGGTGTGTCCATCTACAACCAGTCCTCGCGCCAGTTCGAGTTCCGGCCGGGCGCGGTCTTCGCGAACATCGTGATCGGCGACGAGATCAACCGTGCCTCGGCCAAGACCCAGTCGGCGCTCCTGGAGTGCATGGAGGAACACCAAGTCACGGTGGACGGGAATTCCTACCAGCTCTCCTTGCCATTCATGGTGGTGGCCACGCAAAACCCCATTGAGATGGAGGGCACCTATCCCCTGCCGGAGGCCCAGCGCGACCGGTTCATGGCCAGGATTTCCATGGGCTACCCGGACCAGGAAGCCGAGATCGAAATGCTGGAGACACACCAGGCCGTCTCCCCCTTGGCGAAGGTCACCCCCGTTGTCACAGCCAGCGACGTCGCGGCCATGATCGCCACGGTCCAGCAGGTATACGTCTCCACGGCCATCAAGGAATACACGGTGGCGATTGGCCGCGCCACCAGGGACAGCGCACGGCTGAGGCTGGGCGCCAGCCCACGTTCCCTCCTCCAGTTGCTGCGGGCTGCGAAGGCCACTGCGGCCTTGGACGGTCGCGACTTCGTACTGCCGGACGACGTCGTGGACGTCGCGGAGTCCGTCCTCGCCCACCGGATCATCCTGGACCGCAAGGCCGCGAGCGCCGGCGATACGCCGCAGACCATCATCCGGGGCATCCTCGCTTCCTTGCCCGTTGCCCAGGAACCACCCGGCGCCTGGCGCCGGGACAAGCAGACCGCGTAGGACCGGAACCGCAGAGGAGAAGCGCATGGCACTCGTGGACCGGCTCCCCAAGCACTTGTTCACCAACCGCGGGTGGGGACTTCTTGCTGCCGGGATGGCCTCGTTGGCCTGCGCCCAAGTGATGGGCCGGCGCGACCTCCTCACCTTGGCTGTGTTCCTTCTCCTCCTGCCGCTGGTTGCGCTGGCTGGCGTTCGGATCCTCAAACCACGGTTCCAGGTGTACCGGGAGTTCAATCCCTCCACTGTGGAGACCGCAACGGCCACAACCGTCCGCTTGGCGGTGGCCCGCACCTCGTTCGCCACGGGCCACGTGATCATGGAGGAGCAACTGCCGCCACGTTTCGGCGAGCCGCCGGCGTTCCGCTTCCCTGCCCGTTCCGCCTCGGGCGGTACCAGCCGCTATGAGTACCATCTGCGTTCGGGAAAGCGCGGGCAGTTCAGGATTGGCCCGGTCACCGCCGAGTTCAGCGACCCCTTTGGTTTGTCGTTGCGTCACCATTCAATCGACGACGGCGACCTCCTCACCGTGACGCCGGCCGCCGTCGAACTTCCCGCAACGGGCTTGGCCGGGGCGCGCGGCAACGACGGCGTCACCGCCACCCGTATCCGGGCGAATCCGAGCGATGACGACATCATGACGCGCGAGTACCGGCACGGTGACCCCATGCGCAGGGTCCATTGGCCGGCGACAGCACGCCACGGGCAGCTCATGGTACGCCAGGAAGAGTCGGTGACCACTCCGGAAGCAACCATCGTCATGGACCAGAGGTTCACGGCGTTTGCCTCCGGGACCGGGACGGTTTTCGGGAGCCACGACGAAGACTCGGACCTTGTCACGTCGCCCAATTTCGAGTGGGTGGTGACGGCGGCGATGTCCATCAGCGCGCACCTTTCCGAACGGAATTATTCCCTCCGGGTCCTGGATGCCTTTGGCCACCCTGCTTTCGCCCATTCCCGCTCGGCGCCCGACCCGGGAGACGAGGAATTCATCGGATCCGGCGGATTGCATGCCATTGCCGAGAGCCTTGCGGCCATTGAACTCGGCGGTCCCCGGCATCACAGGGCCGAGCACGTCAGGGCGGACGCCAGGCAGAAGGAGCCGACGCGCCAGGACCCACGCCGCGGGACTCCGGGGCCTGAAGCGCCCGGGGCCGAGGGCCTGGACGCAGCCTTCGACGATCGGCTCATGGACAAGCTGGCCGCCCACCGCCTGCGCGGGCCGCTCCTGGCCCTCCTTGGCACGCTGACCGTGGCGGAGGCCAAATCTCTGGCTCCGGCAGCGGCCTACGGAGCCAACGCCTTCGCCCTGATGGTCACGGACCCGGCCCGGAACAACGACGAGGTCCTGGAGATCCTGCGGCAAGGCGGGTGGCGCGCCCTGGCAGTGACAGCCAAGACACCGTTGGCAGCGGCCTGGTCCGGATTCGACGAGGGCGGCATCGTCGCCGCGGCCGGGGCGGCCATGGACGTCAGGCGTGGAGCGGCGGTGCCCCGGTGACGGTGACATCCCGGCCCGACGCCGCTAACACCGGTGACGGTCTCCGGGGCCGGCCGACCGGCCCCCCATCGAAGCGCCAGCGCAAGCCAAGCGCCGGCCTGTACCCCTGGGCCATGGCCGGCGCCATCTCGGCAGGTGTCCTCGGTGCCGCCCTGTCCCTGAACGGCGTGTTCCGTGGTTGGGCCTGGCTCCTGCCCTTGATCACCACCGTGGTGGCTGTTTCCTTGACACTGGCCATCCTGCGCTCGCTCCGCCTCCCACCCCTCGTGTCCACGCTCGGTTCATTTGCCGCCCTGGCCGGCATCCTGAGTTTCACGTTCTGCCGCCCGGACAGCCTGCTGGGCTTCATTCCCACCCCTGGCACGTTCGCGGCCGTGGGACGGCTCATCAAGCGGGCGGGCGAAACGGTGGTGTCGGAGAGTGCTCCGGTGGCCCCCAACGCGGGAATCGTGTTCGTCACCTGCACGTGCCTGGGCCTCCTGGTGATCCTCATCGACGCGCTGGCCGTCCCGCTTTCCATGCCGGCAGCCAGCGGTGTGGGCCTGCTGGCAGTGATGGTGGTTCCCGCCACCATCAAACCGCAAAGCGTGGGGATGCCGGGCTTCATCGGTGCAACCGTCGGCTTCCTGCTCATCCTCGGCTGCAGCCAGTGGTTCGCCCCTGATTCAAGGCTGCAGTCCGGCGCTCCGCGGAGTTCCGGACAGTTCAAACGGTCCCTGGTGACCGGTGTCCTGACGCTCGGATTGGCCTTGGCGGTTCCGCTGGCCATCCCGGGCTTCGACTCGGGGACCTTTCCGCAGGGATCGCGGCTCAGCCCCTGGGGCACATCGAACGGGCTGAATCCCATGATCACCTTGGGCAACAGCCTCCGCAGCCCTACGGGCTCGGGTCGCATCACGTACGCCACCAGTTCCAGCGCACCGCTGTACCTGAGGTCGGTCACGATTGACCATTTCGACGGCGAAACCTGGGCTCCGGACGACCGCACCGCCACGCGCCGCGCCGGGGCGGACAGGATCGAAACCGGGTACGCAGTCCAAGGCGACGTGGTGAATGCCGTGACATCCATCAATGCCGGCCTGTTCACCAGCCCGTACCTTCCAGCTCCGTTCGCACCCGTGTCCGTCAACGGGCTCAACGGACGCTGGACGTGGGACCCCAACACGCTCAGCATCATGAGCACGGAAACCAGCACCCTGGCCCAGCGCTATGTCGTGTTTTCTGCCGCCCCCAAAGTAACGGCCCAGGCCCTCTCCCAAGCCAATGCAGCCCCCCGCTCCATTTCGGACGACTTCCTTCGCATTCCCGGCAACCTTCCGGGGATTGTCCGCGAGACAGCTGACAAGGTGACGGCGTCCTCCGGGAACAACTATGCCAAGGCCCTGGCCATCCAGAAGTTCCTGCGGTCGGGAGAGTTCAGCTATTCTCTCCAGGCCCCGGTGCAGAACGGATATGACGGCAACGGCCTTTCGGTGTTGGCGGACTTCCTTTCCGTCAAAGCCGGCTACTGCGTCCACTTTTCCTCGGCCATGGCAGTCATGGCACGCGTGGAAGGCATCCCGAGCCGTATCGCCGTGGGCTACGCTCCCGGCCGGCTAACGGGCGAGTCGGTGGCCTTGGTGGGCCAGGGGTCGTTCCCCGAATACGAAGTGGATGCGCGAGATGCCCATGCCTGGCCCGAACTGTATTTCGAGGGCCTCGGCTGGGTTCCCTTCGAACCAACTCCTTCCCGTGGTGTTGTTCCCGATTACGCCACTGATTCCTCGGTCACCGGCAACCTGAGCACCAATGCCGATGAGAAGGACGTCCCCACCACACCGGCCACACCGGCACCCACCCCGCTGCCGCTGCCGGGAGCCGAAACCCCTGCCACAGGGCCCGTGGAGAGCAACCCCTTCCCGACCATCGGCCTCCTTGCGGCCGCTGCCGTGGTTCTCGCGGCCTTCCTCGGATCGCCGTGGCTGAGCCGCACCCTGTTGCGGCGTCGTCGCCTGAACCGCAAGCCGCCTCCGGAGGACGAGCGGCCACCCGGGTACGTGGACCCGTCGGCCGCCCATGCCTGGGCGGAGCTCCTGGACCTCTCCGCAGATTTTGGGCTGCCGTCCACCCCGAGCGAAACGCCCAGGCACTTCTCCTCCCGGCTTCGTTCCAGCACCGCCTTGGGTGAGGTGGGCGGGCTCGACGATGCCGCCCACAGCGCCGTCTCGTCGCTGACCTCGGATTTCGAAAGGCAACGCTACGGAAGGCCCTCTGAGGCGAGCAAGGCAGCCGCGGCGAGGATCGCCGTCGTCCGCGAATCGTTGCGGAACAATTCCAGCTGGTGGGTCCGCTTCCGGGCAACCTGGCTGCCGCCGTCGTTGATGCGCCGTTGGTTCCGTGCACTCGGGGCGCCGTTCCGGGCCATGGCGGCCCTCTTCCGGCACCTCGGTTACGGAATCTCGAGGGCGTGGCGTGCCATGCGGGGGCTGCTCCCCCAGCGCCGCTAGGACAGCGAAAGGCCCGGCCCGGAACTTGTGGTTCCGGGCCGGGCCCTTCGTCGGTGCCGCACCATTCTTGTTGCGAGAGCGGTGCATGCGGCTCCTTGGTGGAGAGCAGCCCTTAGTCGGCGTAGGGGTCCGCGATACCTACGTACTGGGTGTAGAGGTACTCTTCGATGCCTTCGGAGCCGCCTTCGCGGCCCAGGCCGGACTGCTTGACGCCACCGAACGGTGCCGCTGCGTTGGAGATCACGCCGGCGTTCAGGCCGAGCATGCCGGTCTCCAGGCGTTCGCTGACGCGCAGGCCGCGGTTGAGGTCCTTGGTGAAGACGTAGGCCACCAGGCCGTATTCGGTGTTGTTGGCAAGGCGGATCGCGTCGTCTTCGGTGGAGAAGGTGACGATCGGGGCTACCGGGCCGAAGATTTCTTCCTGCAGGATGCGGGCGTCTTCGGCGACGTTCTTCAGCACGGTGGGCTGGTAGAAGTAGCCAGGACCGTCGACGGCGGAACCACCGGTGACTGCCTCGGCGCCACCAGCGACAGCGTCGGCAACGAGGGCGTGGACGCCGTCGCGGGCCTTGCCGTCGATCAGCGGGCCAACCTTGGATTCGGGCTCGGTGCCGCGGGCGGTGGTCAGGGAAGCGATCTTCGCGGCGAACTTCTCAGCGAACTCATCAGCGATGGATTCCTGGACGATGAAGCGGTTGGCTGCAGTGCAGGCCTCGCCCATGTTGCGCATCTTCGCGGCGATGGCACCTTCGACGGCCTTGTCCAGGTCCGCGTCCTCGAACACGACGAACGGCGCGTTGCCGCCCAGTTCCATGGACGTGCGCAGGACCTTGTCCGCGGCTTCCCGGATGAGGGCCTGGCCCACCGGCGTGGAGCCGGTGAAGGAGATCTTGCGGAGGCGGTCGTCCTTGATCAGCGGACCGGTCACCGCACCGGCGGTGGAGGTCTGGATAACGTTCAGGACACCTGCCGGGAGGCCGGCTTCCTGCATGACCTGGGCGAACAGCAGGCTGGTCAGCGGGGTCAGGTTGGCCGGCTTGAGGACCATGGTGCAACCGGCGGCTACGGCCGGGGCGATCTTGCGGGTGGCCATGGCCAGCGGGAAGTTCCACGGCGTGATCAGCAGGCAAGGACCAACGGGCTTCTTCTGGACCAGGAGGCGGTTCTTGCCGTCCGGGGCTGCGGAGTAGCGGCCCGAAACACGAACGGCTTCTTCGGAGAACCAGCGCAGGAACTCGGCACCGTAGGTCACTTCGCCGCGGGCTTCGGCCAGGGGCTTGCCCATTTCCAGGGTCATCAGCAGCGCGAAGTCCTCAGCACGCTCAGTGACCAACTCGAAGGCACGGCGCAGGATTTCACCGCGTTCGCGCGGGGCCGTGCGGGCCCAATCAGCCTGCGCGGCAGCGGCAGCATCCAGGGCAGCGGCGCCGTCTTCCGCGCCGGCGTCGGAGATGCTGAGCAGGACCTTGCCCGTGGCCGGGTCCTCAACATCAAAGGTCTTCCCGGATCCCGCCGGACCCCACTGACCGTTGATCAGCAGGCCAGTGGGGACGGAAGCCAGCAGTTCGCTTTCGCGTTCAACCGTGACAGTCATGGCGACTCCTTCGTCTTGGGTGCTTTTGGAGTGTTGCACCACTAGGGTTCCTTGCCAGAAGTGGCTTGAATTACTGCCACGGTACTGCCCGGCCGGAAGGAGTGTCTACGCCTTCGCGCACTGCCCTGCGCCTCCCAATTTGTGCAACTGCACAGGAGCTCGTCAGCGCGCTGCGAGCACCGCCGCGTACAGTTCACGCTTGCTGATGCGGGCATCGTCGGCAACCGCCGCCACGGCTTCCTTCAGGCGGATGCCTTGCGAAACCAGCTCATTGACCGCAGCAACATGGTCCTCCGGCTTGGCAGGCGCCTGTTCAGGTGCACCACCCACCACTACGGCGATCTCGCCACGGACCTCATTGGCCTCGGCCCACTCCAAGAGATCCCGCAACGATCCGCGAATCACTTCTTCGTAGGTCTTGGTCAGTTCCCGGCAGACGGCTCCAGGGCGGTCCGGCCCAAAACGTTCGTGCAGGGCGCGCAGCATGGCTTCCAGGCGGTGGGGGGCTTCGAAAAACACCATGGTGCGGCGCTCGCCAGCCAACTCCCCGAGCCGGGAACTGCGCTCCCCGGATTTGCGGGGCAGGAAGCCCTCGAAGCAGAAACGGTCTGTCGGCAGCCCGGACAACGCCAGGGCGGTCAGCACAGCCGAAGGCCCGGGCACTGCCGTCACCGTCAGCCCGGCCGCGACTGCGCCTTCAACCAGCCGGAACCCGGGGTCGGAGACCGCGGGCATCCCCGCATCGCTGACCATGAGGATGTTCTTGCCCGCGCGGACCTGTTCCAGCAGGTCGCCGGTCTTCGCCACCTCATTGTGTTCGTGGTAGCTGATGACCCTGCCGGTGACCTGGACCCCAAGCGCCTGAACCAAACGATGCAGCCGCCGGGTATCCTCGGCCGCGATGATGTCCGAGGTCCCCAGGAGCTCGATTAAACGGGAGGAAGCGTCGCCCACGTTGCCAATAGGGGTCGCGGCCAGGACGATCCTTCCGATTCCGGAGGTGCCTCCGGGTACCGGCGCTTCGAGCTCGTCGTCGGGAAACTCGTCATCCAAGGGGGCTTCGGCCGGCACACTGCGTTCTTCGTCCACCTGCCAAGCCTAATGCCCGGGACGCCCCGCGAGGCATCCGGCTTCGCATCAAGCATCGAAAGGTAGCATGGGCGGGTGAACCAGTCGCCCGTCCCAGCAACAGCTTCCGGAACTTCCGGAATGCGTTCCTCGCCTGAAGAGACCGAAGAGACAGCACAGGGTGCTGCTGGCGGACAAACGGTAAGTAAACTGACCGCTTGGCAGCCCCCTGGCCGGCGCAGCCCCGGCAATCGTGGACCAAAGCGTGGCTTGGAAGGCCACCGCTGGATTGAGCGTCCGGCTGAGGCGTTCACCGCGGAGGCCTTGCGGTCCCGGTTCATCGGCAGCATCCAGAGTTGGCGGGATTATCCGCCGTCGTTGCGACTGTGGTTCTGGCTGATCCCTACCCTGACGGCCGCGCTCGGGGGCATCCTTCGCTTCTACCGGCTGGACGCACCCCACAGCTTGGTCTTCGATGAGACGTATTACGTCAAGGACGCCTACTCCTACCTGGTGAGCGGCTACGAACGCAGCTGGCCGGCCAAAGCCAACGACTCGTTCAACATCGGCAATCCGGACGTCCTCCTGAACACTCCCGAATACGTGGTGCACCCGCCCGTGGGCAAGTGGATGATCGCCTTCGGCATGTGGCTGTTCGGTTCGGACAACCCCTTCGGCTGGCGGTTCGGGGCTGCCCTGACCGGAACGCTCACGGTCTTCCTGATCTCGCTCATCGCCCTGAAGCTGTTCCGGTCCCACATACTCGGGCTGGTCGCCGGACTCCTCCTCGCCATCGATGGGCACCACCTGGTGTTGTCACGGACCTCCTTGTTGGACATCTTCCTGGCTTTCTGGCTTTTCGCGGCCTTTGGTGCCCTGTTGTTGGACCGCGACGACGGCCGCCGTCGTCTTGCTTCCCGGCTTGCCGCGCAAGCGGCTGCTTCACCCGATGGCCGCCCCTCCCCAGTCCAGCTGCTCTCCGGCCCGTGGCTGGGCATGCGCTGGTGGCGGCTCGTGGCCGGGATCTGCCTGGGGCTTGCCGTCGGAACCAAATGGTCGGCCCTCTTCTTCGTGGTTGCCTTCGGACTCATGACCGTTTTCTGGGACATGAACGCCCGCCGCGTTGCCGGGATCCGGAGCTGGCCCAGCGCCTCCATCATCAAGGACGGCCTCGCGGCGTTCGTCACCATCATTCCCGCCATGTGCGTCACGTACGTCGCCACCTGGACGGGTTGGTTCCTTTCCAAGGACGCCTACTATCGGCAGTGGGCTGCCACCAACCCGGCCCCCGGATGGGACTGGCTGCCCAACTCCGTTCGATCGCTGGCGCACTACCACTTTGAGGCCTACAAGTTCCACCAGGGCCTGTCTTCGGACCACCCCTACGAATCCAGTCCTTGGACGTGGCTCATCATGGGCCGCCCAACATCGTTCTATTACCAGTCGCCCAAACAGGGAACCGCCGGGTGCGTAGTGGAGACCTGTTCCTCGGCTATCCTCCCGGTCGGCAACCCCGTGGTGTGGTGGGGTGGAACCATCGCCCTGGTGATCCTGCTGTTCTGGTGGGCCGGGCGCAGGGACTGGCGGGCCGGTGCCATCCTGGCCGGGGTTGCTGCCGGCTACCTTCCGTGGTTCATGTACCCCGAACGCACCATGTTCATTTTCTACGCGGTGTCCTTTGAACCCTTCCTGGTGCTGGCCTTGACGTACGTACTGGGGTTGGCGCTGGGCCGGAGCAGCGATCCACCCTGGCGGCGCAGATCCGGCCTCTATGTCGTGGCGCTCATCGTGGTGCTGGCCGTCATTGCCACGGCCTTCTTCTACCCGGTGTTGACGGCCGAAGTGATCAGTTACCAGGACTGGCGGATGAGGATGTGGATGCCCTCGTGGATCTAGGCTGATCCATGGAGGCAATTCACCGGGGTCGGGTGGCAAGCCCCCGCAAGTGCGCAGCAAAGGCAAGGAAATGAGGAGGGTCGTGAGGGAAGCAAGCACGGAGCTTCTGGTCGAGGCCGATGAGAACAGCAATGTCACGGACCTCCTGCTGGAACGGTGTTCCAAGGACCCGTTCGGGACGCTCTACGCGCACAAGACCGCCAATGGCTGGTTGAACGTCACTGCTTCCCGCTTCCAGGCCGACGTCAACGCGCTGGCCAAGGGACTGATTGCAGGCGGCCTCAATCCCGGCGATCCCGTAGCCGTCCTCTCCGCTTCAAGCTTTAAGTGGACGCTGGTGGACTTCGCCATCTGGATGGCCGGCGGTGTGACCGTGCCCATCTATGAGACATCCTCCCCCAGCCAGATCGAGTGGATCCTGGTTGACTCCGGTGCCCGCCGGGTCTTCGTGGAGGACGCGGGCAAGGCGAAGGTGGTCCGCGGCGTCGTGGACAAGTCAGCCACCCTGGGCGACGATCCTGTGACCATCATCCGGATGGAGCACGAAGGCGAGGTACCCAACCTGACCAGCCTGGCCGCCGTCGGAAGCGGCATTACGGACACGGAGCTGGAACGGCAACGCAGCGCCGCAACCCTGGCAGACGTCGCATCCATCGTCTATACCTCGGGAACTACGGGCAAACCCAAGGGCTGCGAAATCACGCACGGGAATTTTGTGCTGGTGGCCAGGAACGTCATCCCTTTCCTTCCGCAGCTGCTCATGCAGCAGGATGCGCGTACATTGATGTTCCTGCCGCTGGCCCATGTGTTGGCCCGCGCCGTGCAGGTGGTGTGCCTCTCAGCCGGTGTCACCCTGGGCCACAGTGCCGGCGCCAACGGCCTCATGGCTGACCTCGGCGCGTTCAAGCCCACCTTCCTCCTTGCCGTGCCACGTATCTTCGAGAAGGTGTACGCCGGTGCAGGCCACAAGGCGGCCATGGGCGGCAAGTCGGCGCTCTTCTCGGCCGCTTCGGCCACCGCTGTTGAATATTCGACGGCGGTGGACCTCGCGTCGCGGGGGCAGGGAACGGGGCCAGGTTTGCTCCTGCGGCTGAAGCACGCCGTGTTCAACAGACTGCTGTACCCGAAAGTCCGAGAGGTGTTCGGCGGGGCGGTCGGTTACACCGTCTCCGGTGCCAGCCCTTTGAGCCTTCGGGAAAACCACTTCTTCCACGGCGCGGGCGTTCCCGTCCTGGAAGGCTACGGGCTCACGGAAACCACGGCGCCCTGCACCGTTAACACCCCCACGATGTCCCGCATCGGCACTGTAGGAATTCCCCTGCCCGGCACCACCATCCGTGTGGCCGGCGACGGCGAAGTACTGGTCAAAGGCATCGGAGTGTTCAAGGGATACCACGCCAATCCAGCTGCGACTCAAGAGGCCTTTGTTGACGGGTTCTTCCTCACCGGAGACCTCGGTGAGCTGGACCAGGACGGCTTCCTTACCATCACAGGCCGCAAGAAGGACCTCCTGGTAACTGCCGGCGGGAAGAACGTAGCGCCGGCTCCTTTGGAGGAGAAGCTCCGTGAACACCAACTCGTGGGCCAGGCCGTGGTGGTCGGCGATGGGCGTCCGTTCGTCGCAGCCCTCGTGTCCCTGGACCCTGAGGGGCTCGCCGACTGGTGCGCCGAGAACAAGACCGGAGCCCTGTCCCTCCAGGAAGCCGGTGCTGACGCGCGCGTGCGGGCGGCCGTGCAATCCGCCGTCGACGAGGCCAACAAGCTGGTCTCGGCCGCCGAGTCGATCCGCAAGTTTGACTTCGTCAATGCCGAGCTCAGCATCGAATCTGGCCACCTCACGCCCTCGCTGAAGCTGAAGCGGGCAGCCGTGGTCAACGATTTCTCAGCCTTGGTGGACAGGCTCTACGCGAAGTAAAGCCACCACCTGCAGGGCAATCGGCCTAGCGGCGGACAGCCTCTTCCCCGGATGCCGGCTCTTCTTCCTGTTCCTCGCCACCAGTGTCGGCCACGGGTTCGGTGGCCACACCACGACGCCGGCGGGTTGGCCACGTGAAGATGAACGTCAGCGTCGCGGCCAGGAAGACCAGCCCTCCGATCACGATTCCGGCGTCCGACCAGAACTGTCCCGGGAACAAGCGGATCAGCGTGTCTTCCAATGAGAACGTCCAGGTACCGTTGGCGAAGAAAATCCGGTGGAACTCCGTGAAGAACTGCTGCCAGCTGAGGACGGCCAGTACAGCCAGGCCAATGATGATCACCAGCGTCACGATGGATCCGGCGAACAGCCCCCGGCGCACACCGCCAGCGCTCCGCTTCCGGAGATAAATGATGGCGATGATGCTCAGGATGATGAGCAGCAGGCCGGCACCGAACGAGGACAGCATGACCACTTTGACATCGGCCATATGCGAGACTTCGGAGTCCTTGAACAGTTTGGCGCCGTCCTGGTTGACCAAGCCGCCCAGGTACCGTGGCCCGGCCCAGTTGCTCAGGTAGTCCACGGCGTAGGATCCGTAGGTCATGCGGTCATCGGTGCTGAACCCGTAACCGTCACCGGGGAATCCCGGGCGGTTGTACTCCACCCAAAGGAACAGTGGGCTGGTCACGGCACGTACCGCCAGGACCAGCAGGATCACAGGGTAGAAAACCGCCAGCAGGACCTGGAAAACACGAGGACCGATCGGCTTCACCTTCGCGGCCTGCTCGCGCTCGGCATTCCGCCGCGCCACTTCCTCCTCGGGAGGACGGACTGAAAGGGCCGACGTCGGCAACGGTTCCGAATAGTGCGACGGGCGGCCCGCAACGGTGTCCGCGAAGAGCGGTGGCTCCGGCTCGGCGTCGGCAGCTTCTGCCGCTTTCCGGTCGGCACGGCTCCCGGGCTGGCCGGTGGTGGGCGTCGATGGCTGGCTGGCAGCCGCCGCGGCTGGCTGTTTGCCCGTGGGGGGCTGTTTGCCCGTGGGGGTCGCGGGAGCAGCAGAAGCCTTGGAAGCGGAAGCGGCGGCGGACCCGGCGGCTGGAGACGTTCCACCGGAAGCTTTGGGCTTCATCCAGTCGAAAGCCGGCTCGTCGGGGTCGTCATGGACGTCCGTATCCGGTTCTTGTGGTTTCGGGCTCTTGTCGCTCACAGCGGTTTCACTTCCGTAGGCATCCACCGGCGGTTGGGGACTGCCGGCATTCTTGTCTGCTTTCGAGCCTACAGTCCGCCCATGCACCGAGACAGGAGCCACCCCGCTTGCGGCCGGATTGAAACGTAACTGTAAGGTGCTACGCCGAAATGCCGCGGTAACCGGCGTCGTTGATGTCCAGGTCGCCGGTCTCGCCGGCGCGGGCGGCCCGTCCGCCCAAAAGCAGCGTGTAGACCCAATAGCCGGCAAGGACCAGGGCACCAATGGTGATCTTCGCCCAGACAGGGAGCGGACTCGGTGTCACGAACGCCTCTACGACGCCTGAGACCAGCAGCACCAGGACCAGCCCCAGCGCGACGGTCACCAGCGAACGCCCCTCGTCGGCTACGGCCTGCAAGCGGGTTCGCGGACCTGGCTGGACCATCGCCCAGAAGATCTTCAGTCCGGCGGCACAGGCGATGAAGACTGCGGTGAGTTCCATCAGGCCGTGCGGGAGGATATAGCTGAAGAAGACGTCAAGCTTGCCGGACGCGGCGAACACGCCCGCGGCCACGCCCACTCCCTGGGCATTGAGGAACAGGATCATCGGCACCCAGAATCCGGTCACGCCAAATGCTACGGCCTGGGCGGATATCCAGGCGTTGTTGGTCCACACGGCTCCGGCAAAGGAGGCTGCGGGGTTCTCGGAGTAGTAATTGATGAAGTCGTCCTCGACGTACTGGCGGATGCTCGCATCACTTCCGTACACCGCGCGCAAAGCCTCAGGCGAGGTGCCGATCCACCAGGCGTAGGCGCCGCCAACCAGGACGAAGAAAACCCCGCACCACACGGTGAGCCAGCGGACCCGGTAGAAGGCGGCTGGAAGCGAGATGACGAAGAAGCGGGCCAGGTCCTCCATGACATTGGACCGCGCGCCGGTGAACCGTGTTCGTGCCTGCGCAAGCGCCGCGGACAACGACGACGACAAGGCCGTCTCCGGTGCCACGGAACGAATGAGTGACAGGTGGGCGGACACCGTCTGGTAGAGGCGCAGCAGCTCATCGGCTTCGGTTCCGGAAAGCCGCCGCTTCTGGGCCAGGTACGTCAGCCGTGACCATTTGCCCTGGTTGACGGCTGAGAAGGCATCGATGTCCACGGCACCACCCTAGCCCGTGACGTGGCCCGTTGAGGCAGGAGCGCCGCTAGACTCGGTGAAGTGGGCCCGCTTGGCCCGCCGCAGGAGTGCCTGTCAGCATACTGGACCGGGGGACGGCTTGAGTTCGATCATCACAGGCGAGGCCGTTGTCCTTGAGTTGCGCCCGGCCTCGTTCGCAGCACGTGCGTTGGGACTGATCATCGATGTCATCGCGCACATCCTCCTGCTGATCCTCCTGATCGTCCTCCTGGGAGCTGCCGCCGGCGATGTTGATGAGGCCGCCATGCGGGCCATGATCCTGGCAGCTGTGGTCTTCACTTTCGTCATTGTTCCGGTGACAGTTGAGACCCTCACCCGGGGGCGCTCCCTGGGCAAACTTGCTGCTGGATTGAGGATCGTCCGCGATGACGGCGGCGCCATCCGGTTCAGGCACGCTGTGATCCGGGGCCTGCTCGGATTCCTGGAGATCTACCTGACCTTTGGTGGCCTGGCCATCGGCGTGGCCCTGTTCAACGAGAAGTCAAAGCGACTGGGCGATATTGTTGCCGGAACCTACTCGTTGCGTCTCCGCGTCCCTGCCGAACCGCACATTCTCGCCACGGCCCCTCCGTACCTCCAGGGCTGGGTGGCCATGGCGGACATTGGCCGCGTCCCGGACGCCACGGCCCGCAGAGCCGGAACATTCGTCCAGCACGCATACCGGATGGCCCCCGTTTCGCGGAACAACATGGCGATCGCTTTGGCCTCCGAGTTGTCGCGCTACGTCGCTCCTCCCCCGCCGCCTGGAACCAACCCCGCGGATTACATCGGGGCAGTCCTGGGCGAGCGGAGGAACCGCGAGTTCGTCAGGCTGCGGCAAGCGGAGCAACGCAACATTGCCGTAGGTGAAAGACTGGGAAAGCTTCCGTTCACGGACCGCTGACGTTCACCCCCAATGCCCGGGCCGTTCAAGCCGCGCCGGGATCAGCGTGGCACCGTTCCCTTCCGCGGCGTTGAGCTGCTGCTGGGTCAGGTAGAGGGACAGCGACACATCGGCGTTCTCCAGCCGGGCTCCGCGAAGGTCTGCGCCCAGAAGATCCACGGCCGCGAGGTCGCTCCCCCTGAGGTCCGCCGCGATGAGCACAGCTCCCCGGAGATCGGCGCCGCACAGCCGGCGGCGGCCCAGTTCCGCTCCGGCCAGGTCCGCACCCGGCCGAAGTCCGCCGTCGTACGTTCTGCTCCCTTCAGCGCCGTACGAACCCCGCACTTCCTCACTCACCTCCAGAAGAAGCCTGCGGACCTCGCCGTGGAGGCGTTCGACGTCGGCCCGCACGACGGCGGCCGGGTCACCGCCCGTGATGGCCAGGATGGTCCGCGACAACTGGAGCGCGACGTCCGCGCGTTCAGGGTCGTAGGTGCGTTGCGGCACTTCCTCCAGGTACCAGAGCATCTCATGGAGTTGGCGGACCACTTTGAAGACAGCGAACATGGACATTCGGGCAGAGGGGTCGTCCGTCCAGCTGACGCCGCGGAAGATCTGCTGGGACACCACTTGCCCCGCACCGAAACAATCAAACACGGTGCAGCCGCTGAAGCCGCGCGGGCGCAAACGATCATGGATGGTGCAGCTGAAGTCGCCCGCCATATTGGGGCATGGTGCGGCCGCGGCCTTGTCGATGGCAAAGTCAGCCGAGCGGGCGAAACCCAGGGCTGTGCAGCACAGCGCAAAGCAGTTGCCGCAGTCGGGACGAAAGATGGGTGAAATGGTCACAGGTGCTCCAAAGGGGTGAAAAGGATCCGGGGGCAGGAGCCGGGGAACCCATCAACGGGTTCCCCAACGGGACACCCGGAATCACCACAGAGGGCAGCACGGAAAGAGGGGCCGGGGAATGGCCGGCGCCGAAAGGACTGATCAAAGAGCGCAGGAGATAATCACTGCTTCGATCTTAACAGCAGTACTAGCGCTGCGCGTAGCTCGCCCAGGGAATGTTCCAGTCACCGAAGCCTTCAAGCGGCTCAACCGGCGGAGCTCCGGTGTTCAGGATCTGCACCACATCGCCGGTCTTCATGTTGTTGAAGAACCACGCGGCGTCCTCGGGCAGCAAGCCAACGCAACCGTGGGAAACATTGACCCTTCCAATGGCACCCCAGGCAGCTTCGAGGGCCTGGTGAACATACACTCCGGACCAGGTCAGGCGGTTGGCATACTCCACAACCAGCGGAGGGTAATACCCCTTGTCGCCGGGCTTGAGGCCGATGGTTCCTGCGTTGAAGTTCGAGTGGCGTTCCTGCTCCATGATCACTGCGTAGCCCGTGGGCGAGAGCCAGTCCTCCCCGCCGAGCGAAACGGGGGCAGTGTGTTCCAACTGGCCGTTGATGTACACGTTCATGGTCTTGGTGGTGTCATCCACCACCGCAATGCGCTGGGGTCCGGTGGTGAAGGTGGAAGTGACATTCCCGTTGCCGATCATGCCATTGCCGAAGTCCACCCCCAGCAGCTTCATGTCAACAGTGACAGTACTCCCCGACGCCCAGAAAGCCTCGGGCCGGATGCGGACCTTCTTGTCCGAATACCAGTGCCACGCCACGGGCTGCCCTGAGGATACGGTGATGCCCACCCGCTTCTCCATTGCGGCTTTGTCCAGCACCGGCTCGCTGAAGTTGATCTCGATGGGCTGGCCCGATCCCGCCACCGAACCGTTCCGCGGATAGATGGAAGCATCGGCTTCGTAGGCGGCGGACACCGTGGTGAAGGTCTGGGACTTCTTGGTTTCCTTGCCGGCGGTATCCACTACGGTGAAGGAGTAGTTGTACTGCGTCTTGAACTTCAGGACTTCCAGGGTGGTCCACGTGCTGCCGTCGGCGCTGGTCTTGCCTGGAACGGGCGTGCCACCGCCAACCGGAGCGAGGACCACATCCTTGACCTTGCCGTTGACAGCCTTCACTTGCGGACCAACCACCGGGTTCCACTCAACCGCGCCATCAAGCGGCGTGACCCCCAGTTCCACGGGCTTGGCCTCGGGAGCCGGAGTAGAAGGAGCCGTTCCGGCCTGGTTTTGCGCGGAGCCTGCCAACAGGCCCGGAACGGTTGCAACTCCGATTCCGCCCGCGGCAATGGCAGCGCAGATCCCCACGATGGCAAGGATCTTGCCCGTCTTCCGCTTGGCGACTTCCGTCATGGCCCTGTCTTCCTGTCCCCCGGCAAGCAATACTGAACACCCAATTTTAGCCGAAAGGCCGGCCACGCATGGTGCGCGTCCGGCCTTTCGCTTCCGTCAAGAGCGATGTCGCCCTAGTAGCGGTAGTGCTCCGGCTTGTACGGTCCGGCAACATCGAGGTCCAGGTAGTCGGCTTGTTCCTTGCTCAGTTCAGTGAGCTCCACGCCCAAGGCGTCCAGGTGCAGGCGTGCCACCTTCTCATCGAGGATCTTGGGAAGAACGTAGACCTGCTTTCCGTACTCGCGTCCCCCCTCGGGCTGGTCCTTCTTGGTCCAGAGCTCGATCTGCGCGATGGTCTGGTTCGCGAAGGAGTTGCTCATCACGAACGACGGGTGGCCCGTGGCGTTGCCCAGGTTCAGCAGCCGGCCCTCGGAAAGCACGATGATGGAGCGCTCGTCGCCGGTTCCGGAATCGAAGACCCACTCGTGGACCTGCGGCTTGATCTCCACCTTCTTGACGCCCTCGACCTTGGCGAGGCCGGCGATGTCGATCTCGTTGTCGAAGTGGCCGATGTTGCCCACAATCGCTTTGTTCTTCATGCCCAGCATGTGCTCGGCGAGGATGACGTCCTTGTTGCCTGTGGTGGTGATGAAGATGTCACCCTGGGCCAGGACGGACTCAAGCTTGGCAACCTGGTAGCCGTCCATGGCGGCCTGAAGTGCACAGATGGGGTCGATCTCGGTTACCACCACGCGGGAACCCTGTCCCCGCAACGCTTCCGCGGCACCCTTGCCGACGTCGCCATAGCCACAAACGACGGCGACCTTGCCGCCCATGAGGACATCGGTGGCGCGGTTGATGCCGTCCGGCAGTGAATGCCGGATGCCGTACTTGTTGTCGAACTTGCTCTTGGTAACGGAGTCGTTGACGTTGATGGCCGGGAAGAGGAGCTTGCCCTGCTCTGCCAGCTGGTACAGGCGGTGCACGCCCGTGGTGGTCTCTTCGGTAACGCCCTCGATCCGCGCGGCAATGCGCGTCCACTTCTGCGGGTCTACGGCAAGCGTGCGGCGGAGCAGGTCAAGGATGAGGTGGTATTCCTCGGGGTCGTCGTCCGTGGCCGCGGGAACAGCGCCGGCAGCCTCGAACTCCACCCCCTTGTGCAGCAGCAGCGTGGCGTCACCGCCGTCGTCGAGAATCATGTTGGGGCCGAGTTCCGGGTTGGCGTCCGCGCCAGGCCAGGTGAGGATCTGCTCGGCGGTCCACCAGTACTCCTCCAGGGTTTCGCCCTTCCAGGCGAACACCGGGACGCCTTGCGGGTCCTCCGTGGTCCCCTTTCCAACCACGACGGCGGCAGCTGCCTCGTCCTGGGTGGAGAAAATGTTGCACGAAGCCCAGCGAACCTCAGCGCCGAGGGCCGTGAGGGTCTCGATCAGCACGGCAGTCTGGACCGTCATGTGCAGCGAACCGGCGATGCGGGCACCCTTGAGCGGCTGCGACGCGCCGAACTCGGCGCGCAGGGACATCAGGCCGGGCATTTCATGCTCAGCCAGGCGGATCTGGTGGCGGCCAGCCTCGGCAAGCGAAATGTCAGCCACTTTGTAGTCGAAAGTCATGGGTGTCCTTAGGTTGACCGTGTGCGTTTGGTGTCTGGGGCGCCGTCAGGCGTTGGCGGCGGCGAGAAGGTCCGGGGGCAAGAGGAGCGGGATGCCGTCCTCGATCGCGTAGCGGAGCTTTTCCCCAGTGTCAGCAGCCTCGGTGGACACGAGTTCCTCACCCTCCTGGAGCAGCGGTGAACCTGTCACCGGGCAACGCAGGATGGACAACAATTCAGGACTGACCTTTGGCATGGATGATGCTCCCTGGGTGGCGCCGGGCATGGCGCCGCTGGCGGACTTATCTGCAGCCTCCAGCCTACCGCGCCGGGGCAGGCCCTTCGGAGCCCGCGACGTTTTGCGTCCGGTCAGGAAGGCTCGCGGAGAACCCGCAAATGTCCGCGTCGCGTTCCCTCAACCGCGGCGGGTGGCTCCACGGGCTGGCGGTGCTGGCGTGTGGACGTTTCCGGAGCGGAATTGGCGTTGGAGGCAGCCTCGCGGACGGCATTGGCAAGCGCCAGGAGATCGTCGGGTCCCGGCTCGGGAGGCGAGGTAGGCATGGCCAGCCGCAGGACTTCCCAACCGCGGGGAACCGTCAGGGTCTCGGCATGCTGCGCACACAGGTCATAGGCGTGGGGTTCTGCGTAGGTCGCCAAAGGACCCAGCACGGCAGTCGACTCGGCGTACACGTACGTCAAAGTAGCTACCGCGGACTGGCGGCAAGCGGATCTGGAACACTGGCGAATAGCACCCACAACATCCCAGATTAGCCGCATGTGGCCCTTGGACGCCGCATTGACGGCGTGTGGCCGCATGGATTCTGCCCCGCGGTTCCATGGTCGGCGCGGTGCCGCCCATGATGTCGCGCTGGCGGATTCCCGGGACTACAGTCGATATATGCAGTCACAGCCACATGTTCCCGGCTTCTCCATCCGGTGGACAGACGCCGAAGCATCCGGTGAGCCGGACCTTGCCGCGCCGAAGGCCAAAGGCTTCCGGACGCGCCGGCGGAACCGGCACGGTCGGGGGTTGCGAGGGGACCTCATGCTTCCCAACCTGCCCGGTTTCCGCTCCCGCTCGGAACGCTTCGACGACCTCGTGCTGGATTCCGCGGAACGCCTGCAGGACATGTGGGGCAAGCAATTGGACGGCGTGCTCTTCGCCGTGGATGAAATACCGCCAAACCTCGAAGAACTGGTGGCCGCGGCAACGCCGGCACCCATGGGCGCCTACACTCCCGGTGTCCGGGGTGCAGCGCCCATGATCACTGTGTACCGGCGCGTGGTGGAACAGACCGCCGGGACCAAGGAGGAACTCCAGGACCTGGTCCATGACGTCGTGGTGGAGTACACCGCCGAAATGCTCGGGGTGCCGCCGGAGACGCTGGACCCGGTGTACCGGCGGCGTTACCAGTAAGCCATTACCGGCAAGCCAAGGCTCAGTAGCCCACCGTGACCGGAACTTTCTCCAGGCCGGCAGCAGCGTCCTGGATGGCCAGCACGGAAACATCGGCACGGTCCTTGGTGCCAAGCAACATGGCTCCGTAGACGGGATCGCCGGAGGCGGAAACCACGAAGCCTGCCACCGCAGCGCCGTCCGCGGTTGCCGGGAGTTCAATCAGCGACGTGGTTCCTCCCGAGATGTCGATGTCCACGGACTTCCCCACTTTCCCGTCGGCGGTGACAGGGGCGTAACTGACGCTTGCCCGCCCCTCCGGAACGCCGAAACTGAAGAAGCGCTGGCCCGAGCGGGGAACCGCCACGAGATGCTGGCTGCCCAGCCGTGCGGACGACGGAGACCAGGCAAAGTCGGTGGGCGATTCGGCCTTGGCCCCGCGTGCAATCCGGGTGGAGGCCACGAAGGAAACATCGGAACTTGCGGTCACGGTGTAGCTCCCCGCAGGAACTCCGTCCAGGTCCAGGCTGGTGACGGTGCCACCCTTGACGGTGACCACTCCCCCGTTGGGAAGCTGCCGCTCGCCATTGGCCCCGTATAGCTTCACTTGGACCACGGCATCCGTGGACCCCGGAACGGCAAGCTGCAGGGCCGGCACCGCGTCGCTGAAGCCGGACTTGCCACCCAGCGCCTTCAGGGCTGCCGCGTCCTGGATGTCGACGCCGGTCATCACCTGGAGGTTGGATGGTGCGGCACCCGGCGACAGGAAGTCGACCCCACCGGGAACCAGCCCCCGCAGGACGCTCTGCTGGATGGTTCCTGCCACGGGACCGCCGGTGCTGCGCAAGTGGACCGCCAACTCGGATTCGTTCGGCGCGAGGCCTGCGAGGTTGACCGAGCGGGTTGTTCCCGGGGCGATCAAGAGCCCTCGGGCGCCGGGCGCCTGGATCTGCCCTTGATGGCCGAACAGGTCCAGGTTAACGGTGGCCGGGGTCTCGGAGGCGTTGCTCAGGTTCAGTACTGCAGTGCGGCCCAAGGCCGTGTTTGAGCCCAGGAGCCAGGCGTCGTTGCCGGGCTGTTGGCATTGTGCTGCGGCCAATCCCCGGAGGTCGCCGTCCGTGGCTGAGTAACTGAGGTTCGCCGACAGCGAGGCCTTTTCGTTGCCGATGGGGTCGGCGCCTACCACGGTTGGCGAATCCACGGGGCTGACGGATGCCGCCGCTGCGGCCAGCACGGGCGGACCAGGTGTGGGCGACGGTGTGCTGGTGGGGGCCTTGGCAATCTCGGCCACGTTCTTCCCGCCCAGGGCTGTGATTCCGCTGCCGGGGACGGTTCCGGCCGGGGTGCTGAGGACCACGGCGTTAAGGGCGCTGGTTGCAGTAGTGGAGACCGGGCTGAACTGCGCGTCCGTTCCTACCTCCGTGCCCGTGACCAGCCGCGCCGGCTCGGGGCAAACGCCCAGGGAGCGGCCCGCAGGGACGTCTGCTTGGCGGGCTTCAAGGTTGGTCCCGCCGGATGGTCCTGGAACCATGCCCGCGGCCGCCACCGCGCCGCCACCGGCGGCCAGAATGACGACGGCGGACAAGACGCCCGTAACGATGCCCTTGTTCGAACTCCGCCGGCTTCCAGCGCGCTCCTTGGACGGCTTGGGAGCTTTGGCGGATTCCGTCCGTGGCTTTCCGTGATCCGTCGTTCTTTCGACGCCGTTTTTCTGGTCGTCAGACACTGCTGTACTCCTTACGGAGGGAAACTTCGTCCCTCGACATGCCGGTGCGCGAACGGCGGGCGGGGACGGGAACGGCCAGCAGCACCGTCAGGCCGAAGACCACGGCCTGGAGGATTCCGAACCACAGCGCCCAGGGAGCCGTATAGCGGATTTCCAGCGTTCCACCAGCGGCAGGGAGCTCGAAGGCCTGGGCCCAGCCGGAAGACGTTGAAGTCAATGCCCGGCCATCCAGCCACGCGTTCCAGCCTTGGTCCGAACGCTCGGCCAGCACCACTTTCCTGCCCTCTTTACCGGCGGGCACCTCGGCATCCACGGCCACGTCGTCCGATGGCAGGGCACCCAACACGGCTCCGTTGGCGTCAACAATGCGGACCCGGTTCATGGTGTCGGGAGCCGCAGGGCCACCGGTGTTCCGCGGAGTCACCCTCCACAACCACCCGGCGTCCGTCTGTCCCACGGCCACCAGGCCGGGAACGGCGTCGATCCTGCTGGCCGTCAGTTGGGCAGCACTGTCCGCGGCCTTGAGGACCACAAATCCGGCGGCCAGCTGTTCCAGGTCCGCCCGCGGATCAACCCCTGTGCTCGCCACGATCGTGGCCACGGCGCGCCGCATGGAAGCGGTAGCGGAATCGTCGGTGACAATCTCCTCACGGCCCGGCGCTCCGATAATCGTCCGTGCCGAGGCAATGGTGGACAAACTGTCCAGCGTGGTTCCGGAACCCCGCATGAGGGACGAAGTGAACGAGCCCTGCTCGCCACTGGTGATCACCAGCGTCCGCGTCCGCTCGGGTCCCGTACCGCGGTCGACGGCGGTGGCCGGCAAAGTATCGCTGGTCACCGCCCCCACCAACCGACTGGCGCCGAGGGAACCGTTTGCCGGGGCCGCAACTGGCGTTCCGCCGGTTTCCGAGGAAGGCTGCAGGATGTTCTGCGCTGTCCAGGCCGCCATCGCCGCCAAAGGACCGGCCACCAACAATGCCACCGTCACGGCAGACGCAAGGCCCCGCAACGGCAACCTCCAGCGCGTTGGGTCCGGAGCGGATCGCGGCGCCGAGAAAATCCTGTCCGCACCGATCATCGCCGCTCCCAGGAACAGCATTCCTGCGGCAGACACCGCAGGACCCGTGAACGGACCCACCAGGGCGGTGCTGTTGACGCCGGTTGCCACGTGACCTACCAACCAGCTGCTGGCCAGGGTAGCCAAAGCAACCAGCCAGAACACGCGGGCCAGGGCCGTACGCTTTCCTGGCAGGAAGAGGGCCGCCACTGCGAGCAGAAGCGTTGGAACACTGACCAGCAGGGCCAGCATGAGTGCCCAAGGCACGGGACCGGGCCCAAAGAGCGCAAGTCCGGTGAGGCCGCCGTCGGGCATGAACGCCAGTGGCTGGCCCAGGATCTGCTGCCACAGCGGGGCGGCCGCGAAGTCCAGCGGCAGGCCGGGATCGGCAAGCAGCGAGCGGGGACGGTCCAGCGCCGAGACGGCGTAGGGGACAAAAAGTACCAGGCTGGGAAGGAGCGACCACCAGAGCGTTTTCCCGCGGGATCCCAGGACGACGGCGGCAAGCACGATTGCCACAGTGATGGGAGCCAGGAGCGATGGAGCCGCAGCGGTCACAACGGCCATGGCAAGCCCGGCGGCTGCCGCGGCAGTCCAGGATGGAGTCCCGTTGATGCCCGGCTTCCCACGCACCGGCGTCGGCCTGCGGCTGAAGGGTGCCTGGGTGGCAGTGCCGCCGATGGCCGTCCCGGTAGCCCGAAGGAGCGCCAGCAGGAGGAGCGGCATCACCAGATGGGCCAACAGGGCCCCCAGCCTGCCCTCGTTGATGGCGATCAACAGGCCCGGCGCACCGCCCCAGGCCAGGGCTGCAACGGTCCTGAACCGGCGGCGCTTGGTGAGCGCGCCCACGGCAAACCAGGCGCCTACACCGGACAAGGGCATGGCCAGGACCAGAAGCCAGGCGATGGCTGAATTCCCATCGCCCCCACCGAAGAGCGAGAGAAGCCACAGGACATAGCCGAACGGGTCCCCGTGCCCGGGCAGTCCGGCGCCCAAGGAGATCCACCAACCCGAGGCGTTGTCCCACATGTCTCCGGGAGATCCGGAAACGGGCAGGAGGCCGCCACCGGCAACAACGCCGGTGCGCAACAGACCCAGCAAGCCAATCAAGCCAGCCGCCAAGGCAGTCAGCGCTGCTCCTGCGGCACCGGTCCCTACCCAGCCGCGGTCATTGGTGGCCAAGGCGGCAAAATCATCAACGGCGTCACCGCTGGGCTCGGCGGCCAGGAGATCCGAGGTGACCTGCCGGTCGTCAGCCGGGCGGATGGCCTCAAGGAGCGACCTCCTGTGGGCACGCACCTCCCGTGAGGACTTCTGCAGGCCGCGAACCAGTGACCGCTGCCGGCGCCGCGTCCTGGCCGCTGAACGGCGGGCACGGGATACAGCCACGGGCCGTGCAAGCGCGGCGAGAGTGGCGGTGAATTGCGTGAAGCCATAGCCGGGTTCCTTGAGCAGGATGCTCAGGACCAGCCGGACCACGGCGCCGAACAGGGCGCCCACGGCCTGGAACGGTACGTTCCACCATGGCGTGTGCTTGAGCCGCAAATGGATCTGGGCCTTGCGTGCTGCCGATGACGTGCCCAAGGCGTTCGGCCTGTTCTCGACGTGGAACATCCGTGCGCCGGGCACCACCACCACGCGGTTGCCGGCCAGCCAGTTGCGCCAGCACAGGTCAACATCGTCGCCGCTGCCGGGGAGGGCCGGATCGAAACCTCCGAGGAGTTCCCACACGTCGCGCCGGATCAGCATGCCCGCGGAGTTCACGGCGAGCGTATCCGATCGCGGATCGTATTGGCCCTGGTCAACTTCGTCGGCATCGATCAGCGTCAACCGCTCGGCCCAGCGGCTCGTGGAAAGTCCCACGTCCACCAGGCGTCGCTCGTCGTTCCAGTCGAGCTGCTTGCACCCAGCAATGGTGACCGAGGTGGTGCGCTCCACTGCAAGCAACAACTCGGCCAGGGCATCGGGTGCGGGAGCGGCATCGTCATGCAGGAGCCAGATCCACTCCACCACGTCCGCATTGCCGTGTGCTCCTGCCGGGGCCAACCGCTGCAAGCCGGCCTGAACAGCCGCACCGAAGCCTGACTTGGGCTGGTGGTGTTCCACCACGTTCGAATCGCCGAGTGCATCCCGGAGCAGCTCTGCTGAATAGTCCGTGGATCCTGCATCAACGCCAATGGCGGCATCTGCCGAACGCGTCTGGTCCGACAGTGCCGCCAAAGTCCTGGGGAGATAGGCCCCGCCGTCGTGGGCTACCACGACGGCGGTGACGTGTACTTCCTTAAGAATTAGACTGCTCGCTTCCTCAGCCGACGGCGTTCGCGCTCGGAGAGCCCGCCCCAGATACCAAACCGTTCATCATTCGCCAGGGCATATTCCAAGCACTGGGAGCGGACATTGCACGCACCGCAGACCTTCTTGGCGTCCCTGGTGGAGCCGCCCTTTTCAGGGAAGAAGGCTTCGGGGTCCGTCTGGGCGCACAAGGCGTCCGTCTGCCAGCCAAGTTCGCCTTCATCATCGAAGTCCGCCTGGCTGGGAAGCCCGATCCACACCGGCTGTCCGGGGTTTTCGAGCGGGCGTCGAAGCTCCATGGGAGGATCGTCCACGTCATCGTCCGGACCCTCGGGTACATCGCCGATCAATGCTTCGTGTGCTGCGAGGAGGGCTGTTGCCTGGTCCTCCAAAGTCTGCTGCACGTTTTGGTTGTATCTCTCTGCCGCTTCCGGGTCCGCGGGATCCACATACCAGTCCCCTGGCACGTCCCGTGAACGGTACTTCACCGACGCTTGTTCTGCGACGACTGCATCTTCCTGGATACGCAACGCTTGCCCCATGGCGTCCCTCCTGATTTTGCAGCTGCTGCCTGGATGTTTTCCGATTCCCGATCATGTGCCCGGTCATCTGTGCAGCGGCGTTTGATTACTAATTACACGTGTGTAACTACCCGCCAGTCAAGCCGCGCCGGGATAATAATCAAGAATCTGTAGAAAAGTGGGATGCGCCACGCCCAACGTTTTCCACCCCCGCCACAACGCGGGTCAGGGAAATCGGAAGCACCGAATCACTTCAGGTGAACATCAGCGGAACTTCCGCGGAAATCCGCATCTGCGCTACATGATGCACAGGAACCTGATAAATCGCGTGTGCCGCAATTCACAGACCCACGGGACGCCGTCCGCGGGCCGTGACAAGATTGAGCCATGAGCATCCCGGCAGCGAACCTGATGACCACCCTGCGATCCGGCCACGCCACCTCCCCCAGGCTCACGTGGTACGGCCCCGACGCCGAACGCGTGGAACTCTCGGGCCGGGTTTTGGACAACTGGGTAGCCAAGACCAGCAACCTTCTCCAGGACGAACTGGACGCCGAACCCGGCATGGCCGTGCGGCTGGACCTGCCGGCCCACTGGAAGTCGTTCGTATGGGCCTTGGCCGCCTGGCAGCTGGGCATGGAGGTGGTGCTGGACGGTTCGGACGCCCACCTTTTGGTGACCAACGAGCCCGACGGCGGCGCTGGCGCCGGCTTCGATGCGGTGGTTGCCGTACCCCTCGCCGCACTCGCCATGCGTTGGCCCGGTGAGCTGCCTGCCGGCGTCGTGGACTACGCGGCTGAAGTGCGCTCCCACGGGGACGTTTTCATGGCGCACACCGAGGGTTCGGCCGACGATCCCGCAGTGCGCGGCACGTCCCCGTATGCCCATGAGGCCCTGATGGATGGCTTCGCCGCGGCGCAGGAGCCCGGCGTGCGCCTGCTGGTTCGCGCGGCCGAAGGCTTGGAGCCCGGCCTTGCGGCCGCTTTGGGCGCCTGGAACCAAGACGGTTCAATTGTCCTGGTTCACCCGGATGTGGACGTGACGCAGCACCTGCTGGAGAACGAGCGCGTCAGCCGTTCGTAGCGCGTCAGCCGTTCTTGATGGACGGCACCTCGCCCGTCGGCGGCCCTGCGCTGCCCGACTCGGCAACGCTTGCCTTTGCCTTGTGGTGGACCTCGATGAGCTCGTGGTCGTGGGAGTAGGCGGGCTCGGCGTCGAGTTCTTCGTTGAAGACCCAGAAACGGTAGGCGAAGAATCGGAAGATGGTTCCCAGGATCAGGCCCACCACGCTGCCCGCAATGAAGAGGGACGGCTTGTCGTTCAGGTTCAGGATGTACTTGGCGAACCAAACGCATCCGGAGGCAATCAGAAGGCCCACGAAGTTCATCACAGCGAAAAGTACGGCTTCACGCACTACGTTCGCCTGCTTACGGTGGCGGAACGTCCAAAACCTGTTGGCCACCCAGGAGAAGACACTTGCAACGATCGTCGCAATCGCCTTGGCCCACACTTCACTGCCGTGCATCGGACCCGAGAAAAGCCAGATAAAGACGGCCGAGTCGATGACGAACGCAACGCCGCCGACGGCGCCGAACTTGGCTACTTCGCGCCAAAAGAGCGAGGCAAGTCCGCGGATGCGATCTGCAAGTGTGGTGATCATGACCCTCCAAGGCCGTTGAAAAGTGGGCCGATGGGCCTCATCCATTTTAGCGCCGAATTCCAAGGGCTGCCCGGGAGCCGGCTGTGAGAACGCCTATACCCCTGTGCGCCGCACCACGTTAAAGGCGGAAAAGTTGGGACGAAAAGCCGCAGAATCAATGATCCCGCCACTGGTTCGGTAGGCTGAACCTTGTGACTTTTCCTGTTATTGGCGTTGTTGGCGGCGGCCAACTCGCACGCATGATGGCCCCGCCCGCTACCGCTTTGGGATTCGAACTCCGCGTTTTGGCTGAAGGTGAGGACGTTTCGGCCGTTGCCGCAGTGGCCACCGCGCCCATTGGAGACTACAAGGACCTCGATGCCCTCCTGGAGTTCGCCAAGGACGTGGACGTCCTCACGTTCGACCACGAGCATGTCCCCACGCAGCACCTCCGCGCGCTCCTGGACGCCGGCGTTAACGTCCAGCCCGGTCCGGATGCACTGGTCAACGCCCAGGACAAGCTGGTCATGCGGGCGGCCATTGACCGCCTTGGCCTGCCCAACCCGGAATGGTCGGCAGTTCGCTCGGTGGACGAACTCGTCTCCTTTGGCGACAAGATCGGTTGGCCCGTGGTGCTGAAGACTCCGCGCGGCGGCTACGACGGCAAGGGCGTGCGCATCGTGGACTCCGCAGAGGAAGCCACGGAAACGGCTGACTGGTTCCAGACCATGAGCCCGCTGCTCGCCGAAGCCAAGGTGGACTTCAGCCGCGAACTCTCAGCCTTGGTGGCCCGCACCCCCAGCGGCGAATCGCGCGCCTGGCCTGTGGTTCACACCATCCAGGTGGATGGCGTGTGCGACGAAGTCATTGCTCCGGCACAGAACATCTCCCTGGAGGTCGCAGCGGCAGCCGAAGAAGCGGCACTGCGCATTGCCAACGAACTTGGCGTTACCGGAGTCATGGCAGCGGAACTCTTTGAAACCCCTGGCGTGGGTGCCGGATTCCTGATCAACGAACTCGCCATGCGCCCGCACAACACCGGGCACTGGACACAGGACGGCTCCATCACCAGCCAGTTCGAACAGCACCTGAGGGCTGTCCTGGACCTTCCGCTCGGTGCCACCGATGCCCTGGCTCCGGTCACGGTCATGAAGAACTTCCTCGGCGGCGAAAACCAGGACCTGTTCGAGGCCTTCCCCATGGCCCTCGCTTTTGAACCCGCCGCCAAGGTCCACTGCTATGGAAAATCCGTCCGTCCGGGCCGCAAGATCGGGCACGTCAACTTGGTGGGCACCTCTGCTTCCGACGTCGACTCCGTGCGCGAGCGGGCCACAGCCGTAGCCAACACCATCCGCGACGGCCGCCTGCCGGCACAGTCCACCTCCGAGGAGACCGCATGACTTCTGAAAACACCGCTCCCCTTGTTGGGCTCGTCATGGGTTCGGACTCTGACTGGCCCGTTATGGAGGCTGCCGCCGACGCCCTGGCTGAATTCGGCATTCCCTTCGAGGCTGATGTGGTCTCCGCCCACCGGATGCCCACCGAAATGATCCGCTATGGCCAGACGGCCCATGAGCGCGGTCTTCGCGTCATCATTGCCGGCGCGGGCGGCGCGGCCCACCTTCCGGGCATGCTCGCCTCGGTCACTCCCCTGCCGGTCATTGGTGTACCGGTTCCCCTGAAGACCCTCGACGGCATGGATTCCCTGCTCTCGATCGTGCAGATGCCCGCCGGCGTTCCCGTGGCGACGGTATCCATCGCAGGTGCACGCAACGCGGGCCTCCTTGCCGTCCGGATGCTGGCCTCCGGCACGGACGAACTCGCCGGCCGCCTCCGCGAAGACCTCCTCACCTTCGCGCAGGAACTCAATGACGTTGCCACCAAGAAGGGCCAGAACCTCCGGCGAAAGGTCGAAGAAGTCTTCGCACCTGCCGGCGATTCCGCACGGAGCACCCGCTAGGAAGGCAGCGGATGACCAGCATGCAAAAGAATACGTTTCAGTCGGGGGCAACGCTGACTGATCCTGTCCGCTATCCGTCCGGGGCGAGCGCCCCGGTACGGACCAAACGCGCCTTCGTGCTGGTCCTGCTCA
This sequence comes from Paenarthrobacter sp. NPDC090520, assembly GCF_044769205.1. Lineage (NCBI taxonomy): Bacteria > Bacillati > Actinomycetota > Actinomycetes > Micrococcales > Micrococcaceae > Paenarthrobacter > Paenarthrobacter sp. NPDC090520. Next base: position 21,286 of record NZ_JBIVXM010000006.1, on the reverse strand, counting down.
CCCTTTTCATCCCGGGCAGCGCCCAGATTGTCGCGGGCGACCGCAAATTGGGCCGGATCGCCCTCCGCGTCACCCTGGTTGTCTGGGCCTTGCTGCTGCTGACCTTGGTCCTTGCGTTGGTCAACCGCAGTGTCCTGCTGAGCATTGCAACGCATCCCGTGGGCTCATTGCTGCTCATTGTGGTCCTGGTGGCGTTGGCCCTCGGCTGGGCGTTCCTGTTCATCAACACGCTGCGGATCATCCGCCCCACCTTGCTCGCCCCGGGAATGCGGCCCATCATTGCCGTGGTGCTGGTGGCCGCCACCGTCCTGGCGAGTGGCTCCTTGGGCTACCTCGCGTACGTGTTGAATGTCAGCCGCAACGCGATCGGCAGCATTTTCGACGCCGGTCCGGCCATCGACCCGGTGGACGGCCGCTACAACTTCCTGATGATGGGCGGCGACGCCGGAGATGATCGCACGGGTCGCCGCCCGGACAGCCTCTCGGTGATCAGCGTTGACGCCAAAACCGGTGAAAGCGCCATTATTTCCGTCCCCCGCAACCTCCAGAACGCACAGTTCAGCGAGGGTTCCCCCATGCGGAAGATCTACCCGGACGGCTACAACTGCGGCGATGAGTGCCTCATCAACGCCGTCAACACCGAGGTCACCAACAACTACCAGAACCTCTATCCCGGCGTTGCCGATCCCGGAGCGCAGGCGACTTTGGAGGCCGTGTCCGGAACACTGGGCATCACTGTCCAGGCCTACGTCCTGGTGGACATGGACGGCTTCGCCAAGCTGATCGATGCCATGGGCGGCATCCGCGTCAAGGCAGGTGGTTGGGTACCCATCAGCGGTCCCGTCACCGACGAAGCCAACGGAATCCACGGCATGCCCGACGGCTGGATCCCCGCGGGTGATGTCCACCTCGATGGGTTCCACGCCCTGTGGTATGGCCGCTCGCGCGAATTCGTCGATGACTATGCCCGGATTGCACGCCAGCAATGCGTCCAGCAGGCCATGCTGAAGCAACTCGACCCTGCGACGCTGCTGACCAAGTTCGAGGACATCGCCAACGCCGGCACCAAGGTGGTGGATTCCAACATCTCGTCCTCGCAGTTGGGCAGCTTCGTGGACCTGGCACTGAAGTCCAAGGGGCAGCCCGTCCAGCGGCTCACCATAGGACCACCGGACTTCGAGGCCTCGTTCTCCACGGTTCCGGACTTCGACCTTATCCATTCCAGGGTCCAGCAACTGTTGGCCTCGCAGAACAGTCCCAAAGCGGACGACGCCATGGTGCCCGGCACCAAGCCGGGAGCAGGCACCGTTACTGCCGCCGGCGCGGTTCCTGCCCAGCAGTCCAGCGTCCGGCCGGCCGGCCAGCAGCCGTCGCCGTCGTCGTCGGACTTCACGCCGGTGACCACCACGCCCGATGGAACACCCATCACCGAGGAGCTGCTCAACGGGCTCAAAGCGCAAGGCGACGAACAAGGCATCCGTGACCTTGTGGCCACCAACGGCCAGTGCGCCCCGCTGTAGCCACGCAGCCTCCCGCCCACGTTCACGCAACCTAAAGGACTTTCTTTCGTGTACCAGATTGAGAATGTTTTGCGGCCCTATGTTTGGGGTTCGACGACGGCGATCGCGGAGTTGCTGGGCCGGCCCGCCTCGGGCGGCCCGGAAGCAGAGCTGTGGATCGGGGCGCATCCTGATTCCCCCTCGACGGCGGTCCACCCGAACGGTGTAAGGCAGGCGCTGGATGAACTCATTGCCTCGGATCCCGGGCATTTCCTGGGCGAGGAGAGCGTGGCGGAATTCGGTCCGCGGCTGCCTTTCCTGACCAAGCTCCTGGCGGCCGAGCAGCCGTTGTCGCTGCAGGTCCATCCCAGCCTGGAACAAGCGCGGGAGGGTTGGGCGCGGGAGAACGCCGCAGGGCTCGCGGCCGGCTCTGCCGAACGCAACTACAAGGACGACAACCACAAGCCGGAAATGATCTATGCCTTGACCCCGTTCAGGGCGCTGTGTGGATTCCGGCCCGCGGCGCAGTCCCGGAGCATCTTTGAACACCTGGCAACGGTGATGGACTCCGCGGCCATGGACGTACCGGCCATCATCACCGGCGTGATCGAAGACCTCTGCCGGGCAGAGGAATCCGCCGCCCTGAAAGCGGCCTTCACGCGGCTGATCGAGGGCGGACGTGAAGTGTCCGAGGCCGTGGTGGAAGTCGAATCGGTGCTCCGTTCGGGTGCCCCACGCGAACCGCACGAAGAGGCACTGACCGCGATGCTGGGCATCAACGAGGCCTTCCCCGGCGATCCCGGAGTGCTCATTTCGCTGCTCCTGAACCACTTGACCCTCGAGCCCGGCGATGCCGTGTACTTGCCCGCAGGAAACGTGCACGCCTACATCCACGGCCTGGGCGTGGAGGTCATGGCCACCTCGGACAATGTGCTGCGCGGCGGCCTGACGCCCAAGCACGTCGATGTCCCCGAACTGCTCAAAACCGTGCGTTTCGAGGCCCTCGGGGTTCCCCACGTGGTGGCTGAAGGCACCGAGTTCGGCCAGGAACTGTACCGCCCGCCGTTCAAGGAGTTCCAGCTGCAACGCATCGAACTGGGCCCCACGGCCGAGCCCGTGCCCTTGGCGCAAACCGGGCCCGCCGTCGTCGTGGTCGTGTCCGGGTCCGTGGTCCTCGACTCCCCCAAGAGCGATCTCCGCCTGGAACGCGGCGCCGCCGCGTTCATCCCCGAGGTGGAGAATCCCGTGAACGTCCATCCTGTCCAGGGGGCCACCGAAACCAGCGTGGCCTTCGCCGTCACCACGGGGCTGTCATCCTGGGCGAAAGGGAACTAAGCATGGACCACTTCCTCCAAACGTCCGCCTGGGCCGATGTGCAACGATCCCTGGGCCGCCGCGTCCACGAGCAGTCCGGTCCCGGCTGGAGCTTCCTGGCCATCGAGGAAAAGAACCCCGCCGGAAAAGTGATCTATGCACCCTACGGGCCCATGGCGGACTCCGTGGAAGCTTTCGACGCCGCTACTGCCGCCTTGGTGGCTTTGGCGAAGGAAGAACGCGCCGTGTTCGTCCGCATGGAGCCCGTCTCCGCCGGGTTCTCCGCGTCCGACGCCGGCCCCCTCCTTCGGGCGCGCGGCTTGCAGCCCGCGCCGGCCAACCAGCAACCGGAACTGAGTTGGATCGTGGACCTTGAAGGTGACTTCAAGGACGTCCTGGCGGGCATGAAGCCCACCAACCGGAACCTGTACCGGAACATCCACAAAAAGGGTGTCACTTTCCGGGCGTCACAGGACCCCGCGGACATTTCCGTGCTGCTGCACTTCCTGCACCTCACTGCAGCGCGCAACGGCTTCAAGCCGCAAAGCGACGAGTACCTCACCAGCGTGGCGCAGTCCCTGCTCCCCGCGGGCGCCGGAACCCTCTTCATCGCAGAGCTGAAAGGCGAACCGATCGCGGCGGCCTTTGCGTATGACTCCTCGGATACGCGCGTCTACGCCCACGCCGCCTTGGATGACACCCACCGCAAGCTCAGTGCAGGCATCCCGCTGCTGGTCACCCTCATGGCCGATGCCAAGGACAAAGGCCTCAAGCACGTGGATCTCTGGGGTGTGGCGCCGGAAGACCAGCCGGACCACAAATGGGCGGGCTTCACGGCCTTCAAGAAGTCCTTTGGCGGCCGTGAAGTCTCCTACCCCGGTACGTGGGACCTTCCGGTCAACAAACTCCGCTACGGCGCTTATCAACTGGCACGCAAAGTCCGCGACCGGCTCCGCTGATTCTCTCTTCCAGCGCCAGGAAAGCGCGACACCTGGTCCGCCACACAGCAAGAAGCGCCCTATCGCGTCAGCGGCATCAAATCGACGAGGAACGAGGAGATAGCCGCAGAGCGATGGGGCGCTTCTTGCGCCTAAGGCGCGTTGGGTGCAGAGCTTACCTGCGCGCGTACGTCTCCCACTTGGATGCGTGGTGCTCGGCGTCGACGAAGCGCACCGTGCCGGACTTGGAACGCATCACGATTGACTGCGTCAGCACGCGGTCCTTCTGGTAGCGCACGCCGCGGAGGAGGTCGCCGTCGGTGATGCCGGTGGCTGCGAAGTAGCAGTTGTCCGAGGTGACAAGGTCATTGGTGGACAGGACGCGGTCAAGGTCGTGGCCGGCGTCGATGGCCTTCTGCTTCTCGTCGTCGGAAGTGGGCCACAGGCGGCCCTGGATCACGCCGCCGAGGGACTTGATGGCACAAGCAGCAACAATGCCTTCCGGCGTGCCGCCGATGCCCATGAGGGCATCCACGCCGGTACCGCTGCGGGCCGCGGCGATGGCACCCGCGACGTCGCCGTCCATGATGAACTTGGTGCGCGCGCCGGCTTCACGGATTTCCTCCACGAGGGGGCGGTGGCGGTCGCGGTCCAGGATCATGACGTTGAGCTGGCTGACCTTGACGCCCTTGGCCTTGGCGATCAGGTGCAGGTTCTGCTTGACCGGAAGGCGGAGGTCCACCATGTCGGCAGCCTCGGGACCGGTGACGAGCTTCTCCATGTAGAACACGGCGGAGGGATCGAACATGGAACCGCGTTCGGCCACGGCCAGGACGGCAAGGGCATTGTTGATGCCCAGGGCAGTCAGACGCGTTCCATCAATGGGGTCTACGGCAACATCGCACTCCGGTCCGGTGCCATCGCCAACCTGTTCGCCGTTGAACAGCATGGGGGCCTCGTCCTTTTCGCCTTCGCCGATGACTACGACGCCGTTGAAGTGGACGGTGTGGAGGAATGAGCGCATGGCGTCGACGGCGGCACCGTCTGCCTTGTTCTTGTCGCCGAAGCCAACCCAGTGGCCGCCGGCAATGGCTGCGGCTTCGGTGACACGGACGAGTTCCAGTGCGAGGTTACGGTCAGGCTCGTCGATTCCGACGGCGAGCGACGGCGAAATCGTGGAAAACTGCTGGGTCATTGGTGCAGGAGACACTTGAACCTCTTCTTCGAGTGACGATTCACGGGACCGGACACGGTTGCACGAGGCCACCTGTGGTCCCTCTCCATTGATCATAGTCGCCGGAGCTCCTACCGGGCGGTTGATGACCACCGCATCCGTTGGGCCTGGTGAGGTCCCCGGTTGTGTGTTCACAGCAGCGATAAGGGACTATGGAAGAGTGAGTGAAACGCAGGACAAGCCCGCGGCCGGCAATGGCCCCAACGCCAATGAGGCCAGCCCCACCAGTAACCCGGACGCCCCGTACAAGCCCGTCATTCCGGCGAAAGCCGCCAAACGGGCCAACGCCTCGGTCATTGGCATGATCATCGCGCTGGTGCTGTGTGTCCTGGCCTTCCTTCCCGTCGTTCTCATGAACCCCGCACCCAAAGGTGAGAACTTCCGACCCGCAGTGGACGTCGCAGGCATCGCCCGGAACGCCACCGATGTGGCGGGATTCACACCCGTCACCCCGGATACCGGCGACACATTCACGCCAAACTATGCCCGGTGGGAAACCGGCACCGCCACTGGCGTCCCCACGTGGGAGGTGGGCTACCTGACGCCCAAGGAGGCGTTCATCGGCTTGATCCAGACGCGGCAGGCCAACCCCACCTGGGTGTTGCAACAGACGGGCAACCTCCCGGTCACGGGAACCCGGAACGCCGGCGGCCAGGACTGGGAACTGCGTGACTCCGGCAAGGACAAGCGCAGCATGACGCTGCAATACAAAGGAACCACCATCATCCTGAGCGGCACGGCAAACCTCGACGAATTCGCCACCCTGGCGGCCGCCGTCGTAAGGTCCGCGGACCAGGCCCCCGCAGCAGGCTCCACTTCCCCACAACCCGGCGCAACACTTTCGCAGCCTGCCACGCCCGCGCCGTAAAGTAATCAGGTGCCTACTAATCTGACTCCGGCCCTGGCCTGGCAACGCCTCCGCGAGGGTAACGAACGTTTTGTCTCCGGCGAATCCCAGCACCCCAACCAGGATGCTTCCCGCCGCTCCTCCCTCCTCGAGGGACAGAATCCCTTCGCCGTCATTTTTGGCTGCGCCGACTCGCGCCTCGCGGCCGAGATCATCTTCGACCTGGGCCTGGGCGATGCCTTCGTGGTCCGCACGGCCGGCCAGGTGATCGATGACGCGGTCCTCGGTTCCTTGGAGTACAGCATCAGCGAACTCAAGGTTCCCCTGATCGCCATCCTGGGCCACGACAGCTGCGGCGCCGTGACGGCCACCAAGGGAGCCGTGGAAACGGGTGAGATGCCACCGGGGTTCATCCGCGACCTCGTGGAACGCATCACCCCCTCTGTGCTGACCGCCAAGCGCAACGGCCAGGAAGACGTCAACGACATGGTGGTGGAACACGTCAAGCAGACCGCGGATCGCCTCGCGGACAGCTCACGTGTGATTTCCGACGCCATTGAGGACGGCCGCGTGGCCGTGATCGGTCTCTCCTACAAGCTCGGTGAGGGCCAAGCGGCCCTTGTTTCCGCGATCGGACAGGTTTAGGACTACGTGCCCCGGCCCCTCGGCCGGGGCACGTAGCACTGCCTTCCGGGTTTTCGGTGGAGCCCGCAATCGCCCTAAGCTAGCCCCATGACTTCCACCACTGAGTTCCGTATTGAACATGACACGATGGGCGAAGTTCGCGTCCCCGTGAACGCCCTGTACCGCGCCCAGACGCAGCGTGCTGTGGAGAACTTCCCCATCTCCGGCAAGACGCTGGAGCGCACGCACATCGAAGCACTTGCACGCGTCAAGAAGGCCGCTGCACTCGCGAACGCCGAACTGGGAGTGCTCGATGAAGAGCTCGCCAAGGCAATCGCTTCCGCAGCGGACGAGGTCGCGGCCGGCAAGTACGACGGCGACTTCCCGATCGACGTTTTCCAGACCGGCTCCGGCACGTCCTCGAACATGAACACCAACGAGGTCATCGCAGAGCTGGCTTCGCGTGCCCTCTCCGCAGCAGGCAGCGACAAGGTGGTCCACCCCAACGACCACGTGAACGCTTCCCAGTCCTCCAACGACGTCTTCCCGACGTCCGTCCACGTTGCAGCCACCTCTGCCCTGATCAACGACCTGATCCCGGCCCTGGAGTACCTGGCCGCGTCCCTGGACCGCAAGGCCGCGGAGTTCAAGGACGTCGTCAAGTCCGGCCGCACCCACCTCATGGACGCCACCCCCGTCACGCTGGGCCAGGAGTTCGGCGGCTACGCCGCGCAGGTCCGCTACGGCATTGAGCGCATCAACGCCGCACTCCCCCGCGTCGCCGAAGTTCCCCTCGGCGGCACCGCGGTGGGCACCGGTATCAACACACCGGCAGGCTTCCCGGAGCGCGTCATCGAGCTCCTCGCAGCCGACACCGGCCTGCCGCTGACCGAAGCCCGGGACCACTTCGAGGCGCAGGCCAACCGCGACGGCCTGATCGAAGGCTCCAGCCAGCTCCGCAACATCGCGATCTCCTTCATGAAGATCAACAACGACCTCCGTTGGATGGGTTCCGGCCCCAACACGGGCCTCGGCGAAATTGCCATCCCTGACCTGCAGCCCGGCTCCTCCATCATGCCGGGCAAGGTCAACCCCGTGATTTGCGAAGCCTCCATCATGGTGTGCGCCCAGGTCATCGGCAACGACACCGCCATCGCCTGGTCCGGTACCAACGGTGCTTTCGAGCTCAACGTCGGCATCCCGGTCATGGCCGCCAACCTGCTGGAGTCCATCCGCCTGCTGGCCAACACCAGCCGCGTCATGGCCGACAAGATGATCGACGGCATCACCGCCAACGTCGAGCGCGCCCGCTTCCTGGCCGAGGCTTCCCCCTCCATCGTGACGCCGCTGAACAAGTACATCGGTTACGAGAACGCCGCCAAGATCGCCAAGATCGCCGTCAAGGAAGGCCTGACCATCCGCCAGGCCACCGAGAAGCTCGGCTTCGTCGGCGAGGGAGAAGGCAAGGTTTCCGAGGCCGACCTCGATAAGGCCCTCGACGTCACCACCATGACGTCCCCGGCCCACAAGGCTTAGGCGCACCAACCCGCAAGTACGACGACGGCCGGTACCTTCCGCACGGAAGGTGCCGGCCGTCGTCGTCCCCGCCCCCTTCTGTACCGAAGCATGTGGGGAACGACACTTCACTTTCTTTTTGCACTATTGGTTTCTAAGTGCAAAACTTTACTCTGTGAGCAATAGTGCAAATATCGACGGCGGCCTTCGCGAGCGTAAGCGGGCTGCCACGCGGCTGGCGATCACCGCCGTCGCCCGTACCCTGACCGCCGCACGGGGACTGAACGGCTACACCGTTGAAGAGGTGTGCGAAGCGGCGGGCATTTCGCGGCGTACCTTCTTCAACTACTTCCATTCCAAGGAAGACGCCGTGATCGGGGCCTTCTCCGACGACCTGCCCCAGGATGCGCTGGATGACTTCAACCGCCATCCCGAACGTCGCCCAGGCGGCATCTCGGACACACTGCTGGCAGCCCTCTACCACCTCACCGTGGACATTGTGGAGCGATCCACCATCAGCCGCACCGAAGTCCACCAACTGATCGCCGCCATCAAGGCCGAACCCCAGCTCCTTGGCCGCATGACCTTGGAGGGCGAGGCGCGGGAAATGCAGTTCATGGAACTGATCGCCCACCGCGAAGGCCTCTCCCCTGGGCACCCGGAAATCGTCATGGCCTCGGCCGTATTCGGAGCCGTTTCCAAGAAGACCTCCCACCAGTTCTTCTCGGAGGACAACACCCGGCCCTACCGCGAGCTTCTTGACCAGAACCTCGCCGCGGCCCGGAAACTCTTTTCGCAACCGCTGGACACCACCCCCGCACAGACACCGAAGGACCCCGCATGAGTACACTCTCGAAGGCAGCCGAGCCGCTGCTCTTGACCCAGAAGAGGATCTGGATCATCTTCTCTGCCCTGATAGCGGGCATGCTGTTGTCCAGCCTGGACCAAACGATCGTCTCCACGGCCATGCCCACCATCGTGGGCAAGCTCGGCGGCGTGGAACACCAGGCCTGGATCACCACGGCCTACCTCCTGGCCACCACGATCGTCATGCCGATCTACGGCAAGTTCGGTGACATCCTTGGCCGGCGGAACCTGTTCCTCGTCGCCATCGCCCTGTTCACCCTGGCTTCGGTCGGTTGTGCCTTCGCTACGGAGTTCTGAGGCTTCGTGGTGTTCCGGGCCATCCAGGGCCTCGGCGGCGGTGGCCTCATGATCCTGTCCCAAGCCATCATCGCGGACATTGTGCCGGCCAAGGAACGCGGAAAGTACATGGGTCCGCTGGGCGCCATCTTCGGCTTGTCCGCCGTCGCCGGTCCGCTGCTGGGTGGATTCTTCGTGGACCACCTGACCTGGGAGTGGGCTTTCTACATCAACATCCCCATCGGCATCGCCGCCTTCATCACGGCCTGGTTCACCCTGACCCTGCCGAACAAGAAGGCCGAAAAGAAGATCGACATCCTCGGCGTCGTCTTCCTTTCCGCTGCCACCACCTGCCTCATCTTCTTCACCGACTTTGGTGGCAAGAAGGACGAAGGCTGGGATTCACCGTTGACGTGGGCTTTTGGCGCCGGCGTGGTCCTGGCCGCATTCGCCTTCGTCATGGCTGAACGCCGCGCCGAGGATCCCATCATTCCGCTGAGCCTGTTCCGCAACCCGATCTTCATCAACGCCACGGCCATCGGCTTCACGCTGGGCCTGGGCATGTTCGCTGCAATCGCCTTCGTGCCGACGTTCCTGCAGATGTCCTCCGGAACCTCAGCGGCCGAGTCCGGCCTGCTCATGCTCCCCATGATGGTGGGCCTCATGGGCACGTCCATCTTCTCCGGCATCAGGATTTCCAAGACGGGCAAGTACAAGCTCTACCCCATCCTGGGCGCGGCCTTGACCATCCTTGCCATGCTCTGGTTGACCACCCTGACCGCCGAGACGCCCATCTGGATGATTTGCGTACAACTGTTCATTTTCGGCGCCGGGCTGGGCTTGATCATGCAGGTCATTGTCCTGGTGGTCCAGAACTCGGTCCCTGCGGACCAGATCGGTACCGCAACCAGCACCAACAATTACTTCCGCGAAGTAGGTGCGTCCTTGGGCGTAGCGGTCTTTGGCTCGATCTTCACCAACCGCCTCGCTGAGTCCTTGACCAAGGCCTTCACCGGCGCCGGAGCTTCATCCGAGCAGGCCTCGCAGTCCACCAGCACCCTGGATCCGCAGGCCCTGGCGCAGCTGCCGGAACAGCTTCGGGACGCGATCGTGAACGCCTACGCCGACTCCCTGGCACCTGTGTTCTGGTATCTCGTGCCGTTCATCGCCATCGCCCTGATCCTGGCCATCACCCTGAAGCAGATCCCGCTCTCGGACACGGCCGGCATGGTTGCCCGCGGTGAGGCGATCGGCGGCGCCGAGGCCGAGGAACTCGAAGCCGCCCGCCGCTGATCTGCTACTCCGTCTGGTACGCCACGGGGCCTTCGGGCTCCGTGGCGAGCCGTATGGCCTGCAGGTGTCCGTGGCTCATTTCGGGGAGATCGTCCAGGTGGAACCACCGGACATCCAGGGACTCGTCGTCGTTGATCCGGGCCTCACCGGAGACATACCTGCAGCGGAACGTGATATCGAGGAAATCGCATTCGTCGCCGTTCGGAAAGGTCACCGGACCTACCACTCCGACCCCGATGATCCGTTCGGTCTCGGCTACCACGGCTGTTTCCTCGAAGATTTCCCGGACCAGACCCGGGGCCGGGTGCTCCCCCGGGTCCAGGATTCCCGTAATCGGCGTCCAGTGTCCGTTATCCGATCGTTGGCACAGGAGCACCCTGCCTTCGTCATCCAACACGATGCCCCGGACTGCAGGCAGCCACAACGGGTCATTCCCGATTTTTTCCCGCAGCTTCAGCACAAACTCAGGTGCACCCATGCAGCCAGCTTACGGCGTCATGCAGGCAGGACAACCATGGCTGCGGCAGCCCCTGCCAGCATGAACGGTCCAAAGGGAATCGCCGAGGCGAGGCTGCCCCTCCTGGTCACGATGATGACCAGCCCCCACAGCCCGCCCAGGAGGAACGCCAGGAAGGTTCCGGCGAATACGTGGCCCCAGCCAAGGTAGCCCAGATACAAACCCAAGACCCCGGCCAGCTTCACGTCCCCGAATCCCATGCCCGGCGGATAGACGAGCCGGAGCAGGAAATAGAGGACCCACAGGGCAGCGGCACCGGCAAGCACCCCGAGCCCCGGAATTCCGGCCAGCGCGCCGTCCATGCGTGACCCGGAGAGCAGGGCCGCAGCCAGGAGCAGGATCCCGGCCACCCCGTACGACGGGAAGACGATGCGGTTGGGCAGCAAATGGCTTCGAACGTCGATCACCGTGAGCCGCACCGCCATGACCACGAAATAAAGGGACGCCAACAGCACCAGCCAGAAGGCAAAAGGGGCGGCCTCCCAGAGGTCGGCGAGTCGTCGGATCACCCTCGGATGCTACCCCGGATTATCTCCGGGCCCGGCGTGAACCTCTGGGTACACTGTGGATATGGGGCGCTACAGTACAGATGGACCCGGCCTGCCGCCGGGATTTGGACCCTCAAACGGGCATTCAGGGGATCATTCCGACTTGTCCTCCACGTTCCGGAACCTGTGCCGTTCATCGCCCTGGAAGTGGACCAGCCTTCGGTTCGAATACCTTGAGCGGCCGGGGACGGGCGCCAACATCGTGCGGGCCTGGCTCAGGCGTCCGGGAGCGCTCCGCCTGGAGTCTCCGGATGGCCAACTCCTCTACAGCACCACGGGGATCAACGACTCCAGGGATGAGTTCTATGTCAGCGCTACGCGCCGCTCGTGGCTGCTTCCGCCGCATCTGGTGACACCTGTTTACGACGACGGCGGCCTGGTTCGGCGCCGTCCGGAAGCCGCTTACGGTGAGCCTTCGTTCGGAAACGGCCGGCTCGCCGCCGCCCTGGACCCCGTGGAACTTGCCGGCAACGCGCCCGTACCCCTGGAGTTCCCGGACACCAACCCGGTGTCCTTCGATGAACTCCGCGAGGTGGACCACGAGGGGCGCCTGGCACTGGAGGCAGTAATCACCCGGGGCCGGACCTACAAGCCTTCGGATCCCGCCGAACCGTTGGCGCACCCGGGACGGACGCTGGTCCGTGTAGACGCTGCCACGGGAGTCTGCGTCGCCAGCCAATCGCTGGATGGCGAATCCTCCGGCAAGGGCCATTGGCTCAAGATCCTGGCCGTGGACGAGTACATGTTGGATGACCTCTTCCTTGCCGAGTCCATGAACTTGACCGATGTCAGGCGCCACATCTCCTGGGACATCGGCCCGGCGGCCTGACGCTGCGCGGCCCTGCAGGATGCCGTGTGACAGCAAGCCCCGCTCCAGCCACGCTAGACTGCGGCGATGACCTCGCTGGCAGACATCTGGCCCCCTTTCGGACTGACCCTCACCACGCCGCGCCTCGTCCTGCGTCCCATTTTCGACGCCGACATCCCCGCCGCCGTGGCTGCTGCCCGGTCCGGAATCCACGAGCCTGGAAAGAGCCCTTTCAGCACGCCGTGGGCCGAACTCCCGGACAACGAACTGGCTCCCAAGATGGCCCAGTGGTACTGGCGCTGCCGGGCAGGATTCACCCCGGACGACTGGACCCTGCTCCTGGGCGTTTGGCAAGGCGATGATTTCCTCGGAGTCCAAGACCTGGCGGCCACGAAGTTCGCGGTACTCCGGACGGTGCACACAGGCTCATGGCTCAAGCAAGCGGCGCAAGGCCGCGGCGTCGGCAAGGAGATGCGGGCCGCCGTCGTCAGCTACGCCTTCGATTACCTGAAAGCGGAAGTGGCCGAATCCGAAGCCGCAACCTGGAACCAACAATCCCTGGGCGTCTCCACAAGCTTGGGCTACGAACCCAACGGCCTCACGCGCACAACCTGGGGCGCCGAAGTGGAGGACGTCCAAAAAGTCCGCCTCACTCCGGAGTCCTTCAAACGCCCCGACTGGACCCTCCACGTCCAAGGCCACGAAGGACTGAAATCGTACCTGGGCCTCTGACCGGCGCCGACGGCACGAGCGCGACAGCGGCCTCCCGGAAAGGAGCGCATCGCGACGCATCGGCCCCCTAAGGTCGCCCAGCGACCGAAGGGGGCCTTATGCGTTGTGTCTAAGCGACGGCGGGAGGCCGCTGACGCGCGGACCCAACCGATGGACGGCGAAAGTGCGGGGCCGGCCGGAACCCGGCCACACAGGAGGCCGCTGCCGCGCGGTGGTAACCACCGCGCGGCCGGCGGCACTCTAGATTTCTGCCCCTTCAAGCAGCTCCGTCACAAGGGCTGCGATCGGCGACCGCTCAGACCGGGTCAGCGTGATGTGGCCGAACAGCGGGTGTCCCTTGAGGGTTTCGACGACGGCTGCCACGCCGTCGTGCCGGCCCACGCGGAGGTTGTCACGCTGGGCGACGTCGTGGGTGAGGACAATCTTGGAGTTCTGCCCGATGCGGCTCATGACCGTCAGCAGGACATTCTTCTCCAGTGACTGTGCTTCGTCCACGATGACGAAGGCGTCGTGAAGGGAGCGTCCGCGGATGTGCGTGAGCGGCAGGACCTCCAGCATTCCGCGGTCCATGACTTCTTCCACTACTTCCTGGCTGACCAACGCACCGAGGGTATCGAACACCGCTTGCGCCCACGGGTTCATTTTCTCGGATTCGGAGCCGGGCAGGTAGCCGAGCTCCTGTCCACCTACTGCGTACAGGGGACGGAAGACCACTACCTTGCGGTGCTCGCGGCGTTCGAGGACGGCTTCGAGGCCCGCGCAGAGGGCTAGGGCGGACTTACCGGTGCCCGCACGCCCGCCAATGGAAACGATGCCCACGGACGGGTCCATGAGAAGGTCGATGGCGAGCCGCTGTTCTGCCGAGCGGCCGTGGAGGCCGAAGACATCCCGGTCTCCCTTGACCAACCGGACCTGCTTGTCCGAACCCACCCGGCCCAGCGCCGAGCCGCGGTTGGAGAGGACCACCAGGCCGGTATTCACGGGAAGTTCGGCCGCGGCCGGGATGAAGACCGGTTCGTGGCCGTAAAGGGTGCTGACTTCCTGTTCGCTGGCTTCGATTTCTGCAAGACCGGTCCAGCCGGAGTCCTTGACCAGCTCGTTCCGGTACTCATCGGCATGCAAGCCCATGGCCGAAGCCTTGACGCGCATGGGAAGGTCCTTGGAGACCACGGTGACGTTGTGGCCCTCGTTGGCAAGGTTCTTCGCGACGGCCAGGATCCGGCTGTCGTTGTCGCCGCCGCGGAAGCCCGCTGGGAGGACGTCCGGCGAAATGTGGTTCATTTCCACCCTGAGCAGGCCACCATCGTTTCCCAAAGGAATGGGGTGGTCCAGGCCGCCATGCTCAATCCGCAGGTCGTCCAGCAGCCGCAAGGCTTTCCGGGCAAAATAGCCCAGTTCCGGATCGTGGCGTTTGCCCTCAAGTTCGCTGATGACCACGATCGGGACAATGACCTCGTGCTCGGCGAAGCGCAGCAGTGCGTGCGGATCGGAGAGCAGGACGGAGGTATCTATGACGTAGCTGTGGCCTGTGGGAGCCGCGGTTTTCTTTGTCCCTTTGGTGGCGCGCTTGGCGCGAGAGGTAGCCGCACTTTCCCCGTCGGAAACCATTGCGGGCAGTTGCTCTGAAATAGCCACATCGACTCCAGCCCCGGGCGTTCGCCCGGCCTTATGGTGAAGCGGCTCGGCCGGAAGGCCGGGCGTGGCCTCCCCTGTAACTGGTGCGATGATCCGCTCCATCTACTGGCCTCCCCGATCAGCGGGCGGTTTTGCCTGCTGATGGGTTTAACGTAATCCCCGCCACAGGAAATTCCTCTTTGTGGCGTCGGCAAGTCGTTTCTCCACGAGTGAATTCGGTATTAACGGAAGTTCACCCAGCGGCGGTTGCAAAGAGCATGAGGAATCGGGCGCCTCAGGAACCGAAGCGGCGTTGGCGTCCCGCATAATCGCGGAGTGCCCTCAGGAAGTCGACCTTGCGGAAAGCCGGCCACAGGGCCTCGCAGAAGTAGAACTCGCTGTAGGCGCTCTGCCACATCAGGAAGCCGGAGAGCCGCTGTTCACCGGAGGTGCGGATGACGAGGTCGGGATCAGGCTGGCCCCTGGTGTAGAGGAAACGTGAAATGTCGTCCACCGAGAGTTCATCTGCAACCTCGGACATGTTACGGCCCTTGGCAGCGGCGTCCTGGAGGAGTTCCCGGACGGCATCAACGATTTCCCGTCGCCCACCGTAGCCCACGGCCACGTTGACGTGGATCTTCTCGTGGACCGGCGTCCGGGCAGTGAGCTTGTTGAGCCGCTCGGCAAGGTAGTCGGGAAGGAGTTCCGGCGCCCCCATGGCATGGACTGAAATATCCTCGTTCTCATCCAGGCGGTCCATGGTGTTGGCAATGATGCCCATCAGCAGGTCCAGCTCCTCGCCGGAGCGGCTCATGTTGTCCGTGGAGAGCATGTACAGGGTCACTACTTTGACGCCCAGTTCCTGGCACCATCCCAGGAACTCGTGGATCTTGTCCGCTCCCGCTTGGTGCCCTTCGCTGGTGGGTGCGTTGAACTGGCGCGCCCACCGGCGGTTGCCGTCCACCATGACGCCGACGTGGCGCGGAATCTTCTGGTGGTCGAGCGATCTGAGGAGCCTGCGTTCGTAGAAGCCGTAGAGGAAACCGGGCAGCTCCACCGGACTCTCACCTGACTTCCTTGCTCTGATCAATCGAACGACGCGCACATCCAAGGCTACCTGCCCGAGCTGGCAGGCTGGTGCAGCAGGTGCCCAGGAACAAGGCGAAGCAATATTACCCGCAAGTAACTTACCGGACCGTAGGTTACCCTTTAACAATGGCTGACACGCTCAACATCAAGCCCTTGTGGCGCGGCTGGATCCACGCGGTGGCAACGCCGTTTGCGCTTGCGGCCGGGATTGTCCTGGTAGCTCTTGCGCCCACCGCGGACCGCAAGGTCACCTCGGCCATTTATGCCCTGACGGGAGTCATGTTGTTCGGGGTCAGCGCTGTTTACCACCGTGGTAACTGGAATGACAGGGTCCGGATTGTGCTCAAGCGGCTGGACCACACCAACATCATGCTGGTCATCGCGGGCAGCTACACGCCCCTCGCCTGGTCACTGCTGGACAGGCCCGCGGCGGTCACGCTGCTGTGGACCATTTGGTCCGCAGCCATAGCCGGCGTGCTCTTCAGGGTGCTCTGGACCCACGCACCGCGGTGGCTGTACGTGCCCATCTATGTTGCCCTCGGCTGCGGTGCACTGTTCTACCTGCCGCAGTTCTTCGCCGCCAACGCGGCCTCCGCCGTGCTCATCTGCGTTGGCGGCGCCCTCTACATCGCCGGAGCCGTGTTCTACGGAATCAAGAAGCCAAATTTCAGCGCGAAGCACTTCGGTTTCCATGAACTGTTCCACGCCTTCACGGTGTTCGCTTTTGCGGCTCACTTCGTAGCGATCATGATCGCCGTCCTAAGCTAGGGCCCCGCGGCTCAGTCGCTGGAAACCATCGCGGCCAGCCTGGCCTCCACCTCGGCCACTGTCCCCACGGGCCTTTCACACACCATCCCGCGGCACAAGTACACCTGCGCCGAGCCGTCAGCGCCGCCTGAGCGGTGCCGCAGCAACGGAACGTCGACGGCGGCTGCCGGGGACCCGCCGTCGTCCGCGGTTTGCACGGCGACCACCAGACCCGGGCTGGCCGAAGCCAGCAACGCTAGGTGGAGTTCGCGCCGCGACGGCGTGTCCGGACCGGCGACGGCGGCCTCCACCGGCCCGGCAAGGGCGGCCTGCGCCGTGGCCAGGAGCCAGCCAGCCACCCGGGGCGCGCGGCTGGCGATCGGCGGAAGCAAGCCCAGGATATTGCCGGCCATGAGGCGGTGATCGTGGGATCCCGAGTAGGCCGAGTAGGTCAGCAACGCACCGGCGAACGCGGCGGCACCACTGGGCGTGGCGTTGTCGAACGGATCCAGCGCGGCATGCTGCCCCTGGGCATTGAAGACCTGGGCAGATTCACCGGCCGAGTCTGCGAGCCGGCCGTTTGCCACAAATCGTTCGCTGGCGGCCAGGACCAGGCTTTCGCCCAGGCCGAACCAACGTTTCTTGCCTGTCACGGCGTAGAGCGCAAAGAAGCCGTCCGCGCAGAAGGCGTAGTCCTCCAGGAGTCCACCGATCCCCCTCGGCGCGGCATCGTGCGAGACGCGTGTCAGCAGGCTTTCGCCGGAATTCCAATGGACACGTTCAAGGTAGCCGGCGATGCCCTCAGCAGCCGTGACCAGTCCCGGCCGTTCCAGGACGGCTCCGGCTTCTGCCAGGGCTGCTACCGCCAAGCCGTTCCATCCGGCCACCACCTTGTTGTCCCGTGCGGGCTGGTTGCGCTTGTTCCTCGCGGCCAGAAGGGCCGGGCGCACGCGTTCCCACATCCTGGATTCGGGGCCGGTCGGCAGCTTCCCGGGATGCAGCGGCGAGCCGAGTGCGGAAACGGTGCCCTCACTACGTACGTTCATGATCCGCGCAACGGCCTCGGAATCGCCGGTGCCCAGCACCTCCTGCAGCGAGCCAGGCGTCCAGAGATAGGCCGCCCCCTCGTGATGGACGCCGTCCACCACGGTATCCGCGTCGAGGGAAGATGCCAGGGCGCCCCCTTCCACGGCAAGGGCAGACACCATCCAGTCGGCGCAGTCCGACGCAACGGCAGCGGCTTCCTCAACAGGGAACACGGCATTTCCGCCCAGCCTGATCCAGTGCGTATAGGCACGCAGGAGCTGGGCGTTGTCGTAGAGCATTTTTTCGAAGTGGGGAACGGACCAGTCCGCCGCCACCGAATACCGGGCGAAACCGCCGTCGAGCTGGTCCCGCAAGGCGGAACGTGCCATGCCTGCCAGGGTCCGGCCGGCCATGTCCCGCGCTGCTTCGGCTGTTTCGGAGGGTGCCGCCGCGTGCCGGATCAAGAATTCCGCGACGGCCGACGGCGGGAACTTGGGGGCGGTGCCAAAGCCACCGGCGGCCATGTCCTCGGACCGTGCCAACAGGCCGACGGCATCGGACAGCAACCCGGCATCAAGAACTTCGGGCGGCCCATCAAGCCGTACCGCGGCGGACATCTGGGCGTTGGCCATGTTCGACGCCAAACCGCGGGCGTTCTGCTCAACGGCTTCGCGCCGCTCCGCCCAGGCTTCGTGGACTGCTTCAAGGACGTTGAGGAAGGAGGGCCTGCCGGGCAAGGGTGTGGGCGGGAAATAAGTGCCGGCATGGAAGGCGAGCCCATCCGGAGTGAGGAAGACGGACATGGGCCAGCCGCCCTCGCCGCTGATGGCCTGGGTGGCTGCCATGTACACCGAATCGACGTCCGGGCGCTCTTCGCGGTCCACCTTGACGGGAACGAAGTGTGCGTTCAAGTAGTCGGCCGTGGCCTGGTCCTCGAAGGACTCATGGGCCATGACGTGGCACCAGTGGCATGCCGCGTAGCCGATCGAGAGGAAGACCGGAACGTCGCGTTCCGCCGCAAAGGCAAAGGCTTCATCGCCGAAAGGCCGCCAGAACACCGGATTGCCGGCATGCTGGCGCAAGTAGGCGCTCGGCTCCAAGCCCAAGGCATTGGACGCCCCGGGCCACGTGTTTTCCTGCGGGTCAGCGGGGCCCGGGAGCGGCATCGCCGTTCTCATCCGTCGGAGCGTCAGCCGATCCTGACTCGGCGGCCAGTCGCGCTTCCTCCACCTGTGCGCGGTACCGGACGCGGCGGATGCGCCGGACCATGTCCACAATAAGGAAAGTGGTAAGGATCACGATGAAGGCGGTCAGGACAAAGCCCCACGTACCCGGCGTCACCTGGTCCTCGGACAGGCCCGGACGCAGCGTGCCGGTGGGGTCGGGCGACGGGCTGACGGTCAGGGCGAGGATCAAGTGGTGCACGTTCAAACCTTCTATGGGAGCTGATGCATGCCGGTCCAGGGGGCTGGGATCTGGTTGGCCCCGGGAGACTTCTACGAGCGATAGAAACCCGGGCCTTCCCTATCTTATCCCTGCGAAGAGGTCCTTTTCCGGCAGCTCGGACGTGACCTTGGACTGGACCAGCGTGTAGTCCTCCCACGGCCATGCGGTGCGCTGCAGGTCCGGAGAAACGGCGAAGAAGAAACCCACCGGGTCGATCTGGGTCCGGTGCGCCCTGAGGGCATCGTCCCTCGCCTCGAAGAAGTCGCCGCAATCAATCTGCGTGGTGGTCTGGTGTGCCGGCACAGGCAGCGTGTGGCCCTCGGCGTCCGCTTCGAGCCAGGCTGCAAGCCGCTCGGCGTACGGTGACTGCAATCCGGCTTCTTCCAGCGCGAAATGCAGTGCACGGAAACGTTCGGGACTGAAGGCGCGGTCGTAGTACAGCTTGCTGGGCGCCCACGGTTCGCCGATGCCCGGATACCGCCCGGGGTCTCCGGCTGCCTCGAACGCTTCCACGGCCACTTTGTGCGCCATGATGTGGTCCGGGTGCGGATAGCCGCCATTTTCGTCGTAGCTGATGATCACGTGCGGCTTGAAGTCGCGCACCAAACGTACCAGTGGCGCAGCGGCTCGTTCCAAGGGCTGCAGGGCGAAGCAACCCGCGGGCAGCGCAGGCAGCGGATCACCCTCAGGAAGACCCGAATCCACGAATCCCAACCACCTCTGCTGGATGCCGAGGACTGCCGCGGCGTTCGCCATCTCCAACCTGCGTGCACCCGCCATGTCCCGCTTGGGGTGCGGAGCATCCTCCATGGCAGGGTTCTGGATGTCTCCTCGCGATCCATCGGTGCACGTGGCCACCATGACCTCAACTCCGGCCGCGGCATACATCGCCATGGTTGCCGCACCCTTGCTGGACTCATCATCCGGATGGGCATGGACGGCAAGCAGGCGAAGCTGCTCTGTCTCGGTGGACGCAGTCACGGGACGGCTCCTCTTTCATGGATGGTGCAAATTAGGGACTGCCGGGATCCGCACTAAACTGGATGGGTGACTTCAGAGGACGCATCGGCCACCAAACTTCCGGCAGACAACAGCCTAGCCAATCGCTACGGTGGCCAAAAGCGCGGATTGACCCGGAAGTCCAAGAGGAACATCATCATCGGAGCCCTCGTGGTGGGCATCGGTTTTGCCGCCTACGTCGCCACCGGCTCCGCCACGGCTCCCGTCACCTTCAAGGACATCGGCTACAGCACCGTGGATGACACCCAGGCCGAGGTGGATTACCAGGTCACCAAGTCCCCCACAGCCACAGCGAAATGCGCCATCAAGGCCATGGACTCCAAGTTCGCCGTCGTGGGGTGGAAAGTGGTGGAGATCGGACCGAATGATCCCCAACAGGACGCCGACGGCGGGCGGACAACCGCCCAGCGGACGGTCCTCATCACCGAATCCGCGGCTGTGTCCGGCGTGGTTGACAATTGCTGGATCACCGACAGCGGCAAATAACAATCATGTGACGCAGCACTCAACCGGTTTGGGTTCATCCAAAGGATTTACTACAATGGATAGAACCTTCACCCCCGTTTAGTTGGTTACTGAGTTTCACGAGTGGCCACCTCGGCGGGGTCTTTTGTTTTGTCAGATCAAGAGGAGAAATCCGTGTCTACCACCAACAGCGCCACAGCAGCTTGGCTTACCCAGGAAGCTTTCGACCGCTTGAAGGCTGAGCTGGACCACCTTTCCGGCGCCGGCCGGGCGGATATCGTCCAGAAGATCGAAGCCGCGCGCCAGGAAGGCGACCTCAAGGAAAACGGCGGCTACCACGCAGCCAAGGAGGAGCAGGGCAAGATCGAGGCCCGCATCCGCCAGCTCACCGTGCTCCTGCGCGATGCCCAGGTTGGCGAAGCCCCCGCCGACGACGGAATTGTTGAGCCCGGCATGCTGGTGGTTGCCAGGATCGCCGGAGACGAGGAGAAGTTCCTCCTCGGCTCCCGCGAGATCGCCGGCGACTCGGACATCGACGTCTTCTCCGAAAAGTCCCCGCTTGGTGCTGCGATCATCGGCCACAAGGAGGGCGACAAGCTCAGCTACACCGCCCCCAACGGCAAGGAAATCTCCGTGGAGATCGTTTCCGCCAAGCCGTACGCAGGCTAACACTTATTAGACGACCAACGCCGGCCCCTCCGTTTCGCGGAAGGGCCGGCGTTTTTTCGTCCCGCCCCACCCAACTGCGTCGCATTAGTGCGCGTTTTGAACCGGCGGAGTCATAGGGTCGTTGCAACGCTCTGATTGATGGAGCGTGTTGTGGTCAGGAATTTTTCGTTGGACGCCCGGCGGGAGTTTGTTGATTTG